>CBHTTJ010000033.1:0-36014 GCA_966095605.1 uncultured bacterium
CTGGAAATCCCAACCGTTTTTAAGTCTCAAAAACGGTTCAGATTTTCAAAACCAACGGTTTTTGACTCTTGAAAAGCGATCAGTTTTTAAAAACCAGCCGTTTCCAAGACTTAAAAACCGATGGGTTCGGAAAAATCACTGCTTCCCAAGTCTTTGAAATGATCAGATTTTTGAAACCAATCATTTCCAAGAGTCGAAATGCGATGGTTTTTCAAAAAACCTTTAAGCTAAAGCTCAACGAGAACGCCCTCGCTCATCCTTTTCACCAGCGCCTCCCGTCTTTAGTCTGTCGTTCAAGAGTTGGAAACCCCTGATTTGCAATTTGTAATTTCCCGTTTGAAATCTAAGTTGTTCATCCGTGCATCCGATTGCATTCGAATTTGGACCGCTGACGATCTACTGGTACGGCATACTGGTGGCGCTCGGCTTTATTGCGGGCATCTGGACCGCCGGTCGCCGCGGTGTCCGTGATGGCTTGAAGCCAGAAGTCGTCAGCGATGCCGCACCCTGGATTCTGATCGGCGCGATCATCGGCGCCCGTGTCCTGCACGTGATCTCTTACTGGGACACGGAGTTCGCCCACAAACCATTTAAAGAAGTGTTCATGATTCAAAAGGGGGGGCTCGTCTTTTACGGAGGTTTCATTGGGGCAGCACTGGCGACGATTCTTTTCACGTGGCTGAAAAAAATCCCTCTCTGGAAATTTGCCGATGCTGTCACCCCAAGCATTGCTCTGGGCCATGCCTTTGGTCGTATCGGCTGCCTGATGACCGGGTGTTGCTTCGGAAAACAGTGCAGTTTGCCTTGGGCCATTACGTTTCCTCCCGGGCACGAAACTCATCCTGTCGACCAACCGGGCATTCCCGTGCATCCGACCCAAATTTACGAAGCGCTCCTGAATTTTGGGCTCTATCTTTGCCTCGCCTGGTTTTATCGACGCAAGAAATTCAACGGCCAGGTCTTTGCGGTCTATCTCGTTTGCTACGCAATCCTGAGATCGTTTGTGGAGGTATTCCGCGCTGATTACAAACCGGCGGAATATTATTTCAATGGCATGGTCAGCCCGGGGCAATTCGTCAGCATTGGAATCATCGCCACAGGTTTAGTTCTTTTTTTCGTTCTGCCACGCAAGAGTGCTGCTACAAAATAGCGCCTGTCACACGATGACAGCGTCGCCAGCTGAAACCTATCCGTCTCTTTTTGTCGCCGGCCCAACCGCCGTCGGCAAATCTGCCGTGGCGTTGCTTCTCGCGGAAAGATTGGGTGGTGAAATCGTTACCGTCGATTCCATGCAGGTTTATCGCGGCATGGATATTGGCACTGCCAAACCGACCAGCGAGGAACAAAAGAAAATTCCTCATCACTTGCTGGATGTCGTGCCTCCGACAGGAACCTTCGATGCGGCGAAATTCTGTGAATTGGCGAAAGCAATCGAGGCAGATATTCAGGCACGGGGTCGGGTTCCCATTTTCTGCGGCGGGACAGGACTTTATTTCAAAGCGTTTTTCGAAGGACTGGGAGAAGCCCCGCCGTCGGATGAAACGCTGAGGGCCGAACTGGAAACAATCCCGCTCGAAGCTTTGTTGCAGGAACTCTTCGCGAAGGACCCACAGTGTTTCGCGAAAATCGACAGACAAAATCCCCGCCGAGTCATCCGCGCCATTGAAGTCATTCGTCTGACGGGCAAACCGTTTTCCGAACAGCGCACCGGCTGGCAAAAACCAACCCACGAGCAAGGCCCACGTTTCCTGTTTGGAATTTCCCGTGATCCCGGCGATTTGCGTCGCCGTATCGACGCGCGGGTGGACGAAATGTTTCGCCTGGGGCTTGTCTCTGAAACAAAACGATTGTTGGAAAGTGGTCTGGAGAAAAACCCAACGGCCATGCAGGCAATTGGCTATCGCCAGGTGGTTGAACATCTGCGCGGCGAGAGATCTCTCGAGGAAACGATCGAACTGGTAAAGATTCGAACTCGCCAATTCGCCAAACGCCAGATGACATGGTTTCGGCGCCAGCTCTATCTCGACTGGATCCATTTGTCCGCGACCAGCGACGCTTCCGAAACTGTGGAGAGAATCATCAATAAATACCATGCGCGAACTCGTTGAAGATTTTCTCTCCTATCTGCGACTTGAGCGCGGCCAGTCGGAAAATACCTCAAAGACATACGCGGCGTTGTTATTTCGTTTTGTCGAGTGGGCGGAGCAGCAAAAACTTTCGGATTGGAAGGCGGTGGAACTCTCGCATCTCATGACGTTCATCGAATACGAGCGCTCGCGCAAATTGGAAACAAAGCCCGAGGAATCAACGGCCAAACTCAGTTCCGAAAGTGTTTACCTCGAAATCGCGGCGCTGCGGGCATTCTACAAATTTGCGGACCAGGAAAAACTTCTGCCAAGAAACATCGCCGAAAATCTTTCCCTGCCGCGGCGTTGGAAACGATTGCCCAAAGCACTCAGCGGTAGTGAGGTGGACCAGTTACTCAAACCAGAGGCCATCCAAACACCGCTGGCATTATGCGATCAAGCAATCCTGGAGCTGGCTTATGCTTCGGGACTACGCCTTTCGGAATTGAAAAATATCCGGCTGGAACAGCTGCACCTGGAAGAAGGCTTTATCAACGTCATTGGAAAAGGGAACAAGGAACGGGTGGTTCCCGTAGGCAATAAAGCAGTCGAAGCCATTCAACGCTACCTCTCGGGCGGACGGCCGAACCTCGTGAATAAGAAGTCGACGGCCAATCTCTTTCTCACGCAACGCGGCACTCCGTTTGCGTCGGTGACCTTATGGCTGCGGATTAAAGAACGCGTGCGTCGGGCGGGGATCGAACGAAACATTACCCCGCACATGCTGCGTCACAGTTTCGCGACGCACCTCCTTGAACATGGCGCCGACCTCCGGGTTATCCAGGAACTACTGGGACATGCCACCATCAATACGACGGAGATATACACGCACGTTGCCGGACAGCGATTGCGGGAGGTGCATCGTAAGTTCCATCCTCGAGCGGTATTGGAAGGGCAGGAGAATGAAGCGCCGGATAAGCAATAGGCATCTTGGGTTCGTCTCCGAAGTGGGCCTGTATCGGCACTTGCGCCAGGTACAACAAGATGCGTCAACGAAAATCAGGTTGAACCCCGTCGTTTTTTTGAAATACTCGCCCGCGGAATACGTCCCTCTCTATACTGGCTATGAATTCACTACAAAATCGTCGGCAGTTTCTTGGCACTACTTCCACCGCTCTCGCAGGCGTCGGTCTCGGACTGGCTCTGAGCCCACGCGCGTTTGCCCAGAGCAAAGGTGCGAACGAAAAATTAACCTTCGGCCTGATTGGTTGCGGTGGGATGGGACGAGCCAACCTTAAACGGTTTCTCGATCTCGGCCATAATCTCGCCGCCGTCTGCGATGTCGATGACACGCACATGGATGCCACCATTGGGGATGCGACGAAGCGCAACCTGCCCGCGCCGAAGAAGTACAAGGATTTTCGCCAGTTGCTCGAACAAAAAGATATCGACGCCGTCATCATCGGTACGCCCGATCATTGGCATGCAATTCCGTTCATCGCAGCCTGCGAGGCTGGAAAGGATATTTATTGCGAAAAGCCGATTTCGCACAGCTTTGTGGAAGCGAAAACGATGATGAACGCCGCGAAATATCACAAACGCGTCGTTCAAGTCGGCACATGGCAACGTGGCCAGAAACATTTTCAAACGGCGATTGATTTCGTTCGTTCCGGAAAGATGGGCAAGATCTCCATCTGCCGCGCTTGGAATTTCAACACCGGCAACTCGATCGGCCATCAGTCTCCGACAACGCCTCCCGCGCACCTTGACTGGGACATGTGGCTCGGTCCTGCTCCGAAACGGCCATATCAGCCGAATCGCTGTCACTTCACCTGGCGTTGGTTCTTTGACTACGGTGGCGGATTGATGACCGACTGGGGCGTGCACATGATCGATATCGTGATGCTGGCAATGCAACAGACGGACCCGATTTCAGTTTCTGCCGTCGGCGGAAAATTGACGATGGACGACGATCGCGACACTCCCGACACGATGTTGACGATTTATCAATTCCCCAATTTCGTCCTTCACTGGGAACATCGTTTCGGCAATCAGCGCGGGATCGATGGCGGCATTGCCCACGGATCAGAATTCATCGGCGAAAAAGGAACCCTGATTGCCGACCGCGAGAAATACCAATATTTCCCTGATAAGAAAGACGCCGAACAACCACCTGCGATGGACAAACGTGACAGCACCCATTGGCAAAACTTTGTCGACTGCGTGAAAACCCGCCAGAAAACACTGTCGGACATCGAATCCATGGCGAAGACCACCATGATTTGCCATCTCGGCAACATTGCTTTCGAAAGCGGCAAGACCCTCTATTGGGACACTGCGAAGCAGGACGTGACCAACCGCGGCGACGTGAAACATTGTGTTTCCTACGAGCGCGAATATCGGAAGCCGTGGAAGTTGAAAATGTACAAAGCGTAATTTATTGTTAGCCGTCGATCTCCCAAACGCCGCAGTCACAACCTGCGGCGTTCTCTTTTGAAACGATTATGAAAAATATTTTGATATTGGCAGCGCTGCTCTCGGCCATTGGCGTTCGCGCAGAAATTAAATCCGAGGCGGTTGAATACAAGGAAGGCGATACAACCCTGGAAGGTTGGCACGCCTATGATGATTCGGTGCAAGGCAAACGCCCGGGTGTTTTGATCGTTCATCAATGGAAAGGTTTGAGCGATTACGAAAAGAAACGCGCCGAAATGCTGGCGAAACTTGGCTACAACGTTTTTGCCGTTGATATTTATGGCAAAGGCATTCGCCCAAAATCACCGCAGGAAGCAGGCGCACAGGCAGGGAAATTCAAAGGCGATCGGCCGCTGCTCCGTAAACGCGTACAGGCCGGACTGGATGTTCTCAGCAAAAACGAACTCACGGACGGCAAAAACATCGCCGCCATCGGCTATTGCTTTGGCGGAACCACCGCACTGGAACTCGCCCGCAGCGGTGCGGACCTCTCTGGCGTAGTCAGCTTTCACGGCGGATTGAGCACGCCGACACCTGAGGATGCAAAGAACATTAAAGCCAAAGTTCTCGCCTTGCACGGTGCCGATGATCCAAATGTTCCGGCCAAGGAAGTTGAAGCTTTCGAAAAAGAAATGCGCGACGCGAAAGTCGATTGGCAACTGGTCGCTTACGGCGGAGCGGTTCACTCCTTTACGGATTGGAATGCTGGCAACGATAATTCCAAAGGGGCAGCTTATAACGAAAAAGCCGACAAACGCTCCTGGGAAGCGATGAAGGAATTTTTCGCGGAGATCTTTAAATAACCGAAGAGGACGGATCCGTTACGCAAGGCTCTTCATAATCCGCGCCATTTCGAGCGCGGTGCGGGCAGCCTCGATGCCGCGGTTGCGATCTTTGTCGAGGCAGCGTTCGCGGGCCTGTTGCTCATTTTCCAGCAACAGGACCTCGTGAATCACGGGAATGGTGGACTGAACCTGCACGTCCGCCAACGACTGGCTGACTGACTCACCAATATGCTGTGCGTGGGTGGTCGCTCCGCGAAGAATCACACCTAAACAAATAATTCCTGAATAAGAAGGTGAAGCTTTGGCCAGCTTCGCGGTGATGACTGGAATTTCAAAAGCCCCAGGAACGCGAACGACTTTGATTTCCTCAACTTTCGCTCGTTGCAACTCTGCTTTCGCAGCATTGAGCATCGAATCGACGTAACGGCCATTATATTTGGAGGCGACAATGGCAAAGCGTCCGCCGGAACTCTTGATTTGGCTCTTCTTGTTCTTCTTCAGCATAAAATCTTAACTTTTCCGCTTTTGTCCCCGTTAAATCAAATGACCCAATTTTTCCCGCTTGGTTTTGAGATACTTCTCATTGTGCGGATTCGGCTTAACCTTGATCGGAACCTGTTTCACGATTTCCAAACCGTACCCTTCAAGCCCGACGACCTTCTTGGGATTATTCGTCAGTAAATGAATCGTTTTTAAACCGAGGTCGGCAAGGATCTGAGCGCCGAGCCCATACTCGCGCAGGTCCATTCCATAACCGAGTTTCAAATTGGCTTCCACGGTGTCGAGTCCGCCTTCCTGCAATTTATAAGCCTGAATTTTCGGGCCGAGACCGATCCCGCGTCCTTCCTGCCGCATGTAAATGATTACACCACGACCCGCTTCTGAAATTTGTTTCATCGCCTGATGCAACTGCGGACCGCAATCGCATCGACGTGAACCAAAAACGTCGCCGGTTAAACATTCGCTATGAACGCGAACAAGAACGTTTTCCTTGCCGGTCACTTCTCCTTTGACGAGAGCAATATGGTTTTGTCCGTCGAGTTTCGAACGATAAAGATGCAATTGAAAGTCACCGTAATCCGTCGGCATCTGGATTGTTTCAACATGCTCGACAAGCTTTTCCCGTGTGCGTCGGTAATGAATTAAATCCTCAATCGTAGCGATCTTGAGCTTGTGCTTCTTCGCAAATTTCAACAGTTCCGGAAGGCGCGCCATGGAACCATCGTCACTCATGATTTCGCAAATCACTCCGATCGGGCGACCGCCAGCGAGCTTTACAAGATCTACCGCTGCTTCGGTGTGACCGGCGCGTTGCAACACACCACCGGCTTTTGCGCGTAACGGGAAGACATGGCCTGGTTGCACGAGATCTTCAGGAACGGCCGTCGGATCCGCCATGATTTGAATCGTACGCGCCCGATCACCCGCGCTGATGCCGGTGGTAATTCCTTTGGTGGCGTCGACGCTCACCTGGAAATCGGTTTTATGACTCTCACGGTTCTGCGACACCATGCGTTCGATGCCGAGTTGTTTCAGGCGATCACTCGTTGTCGGGACGCAGATCAATCCACGTCCAAATTTGGCCATGAAATTAACAGCCTCGGGGCTAACACATTCAGCGGCCATAATCAGGTCGCCTTCGTTTTCGCGGTCGGCATCATCGACGACAATCACCATCTTCCCCTTGCGTATGTCTTTGATAACGGACTCGATGGAGTCAAACTGTGCCTTCATCAGGCACGCAACTTACTTTGATATCGGGCAGATTCCAGAAGAAAACTGGCGTTGGAACCACCTGTCTGCTACCCTCCATTTGTGTTTGACTCTAAAAAATGGCTGATTCTGTTTTTCGTCCTGGCGTTAATCGGCTCGATTGGAGGCAGCCTTATCGCTTACGCCATCCTGCAAAAGAAGAGGAAACCGGTTCCCGTGGCGACATCGCCAAACACATCCGCGAAACCTGAAAAAGTCGTGCCGACGGAATCTGCAACCGCCGCAGAGACGAAGCCCGCAGAGTCAAAACCCTCCGCAGGTGCTACCCACACTCCGGCAGTGGTGGACGAAAGCGTGAAGCCGGATTTTGCCATCCTGACCCGTGCGGAATGGAAAGCTCACGAACCGGTGGCGGACATGAAACCCAACACCCCGGTGATTGTCAGCCTTCACCACACCGCAACGCCTCCGGCGCCTGACCGTCAACTGTCGGTTAAAATGCGGAATCTACAGGATTTCTCGCAACATGAGGGCAATATGTCAGGTAATCGGCCCAAGCCCATTTGGCCGGATATTCCCTATCATTATTACATCGACGTAAAAGGCGATGTAGCCGAAGGACGAGAAGTCCGGTTTGTCGGAGATACCAATACAGATTATGATTCAAGCGGCCAGATCCTCGTCGCATTGGAAGGAAATTTTGACAAGGGACACCCCACCAAAGAGCAAATGGATACGTTATTCCGGATGATCAAATGGTTGACGAACAAATACAAAATTCCAGCCGATAAGATTACGACTCATAAAGCGTACGTTTCGACCGCTTGTCCGGGAAAGAACCTGGAAAGCCAGATGGACGAAATCCGTCGTTACGCCTGGAGACCTTGAAATTACTTCCGGAACATGGGAGGCATTCCTCCCATTTTTCCCATCATCTTCTGGAGGCGTCCCATTTTTTTCATGGCTTGCTGCATCTGCGCAAATTGATTCATCAACGTATTCACTTCCGAGACCTGCACACCGCTGCCCTTTGCAATACGCTTCCGGCGTGAAGCATTGATCAAATTCGGCTGCTGCCGTTCCTTGATCGTCATGGCGCACACAATCCCCTCCATACGACGGAACCTTTGTTCTTCCTTCGTGATATCCATTTTCTTCAACGCTTCAGAACCGCCGGGCAACATCCCGATGATTGTTTCCATTGAACCCAGCTTTTTCATCTGACGCAGATACTGAAGAAAATCGTCGAGAGTAAATTCGCCCTTGCGCATTTTTTCTTCCATGCGCTTGGCCTCGGCTTCATCGATGTGCTCTGAAGCTTTTTCAACCAGACTCACAACGTCGCCCATCCCCAAAATACGGGACGCCATACGTTCGGGATGGAATGGTTCAAAGTCCTCCAGCTTTTCCCCGACACCCGCGAATTTGATCGGCTTTCCCGTGATCGCTTTCAAACTTAAAGCCGCACCACCGCGGGCATCGCCATCGAGCTTTGTCAGAATGGAACCAGTAATATTAAGCGCTTTATCAAAATGGGTGGCGACATTGACCGCTTCCTGCCCAGTGGCGGCGTCGAGAACCAATAAAATCTCCTGAGGTTTCACCAGGTCGCGCAAACGGACCAATTCCTGCACGAGCGGTTCATCGATCTGGAGCCGGCCGGCAGTATCGAAAATCAAAGTGGCGCGATGATTCTGCTTCGCGTAGTCAAAAGCGTTACGCGCAATCTTCAACACGTCCGTTTCTCCCTTCATGACGAACACAGGAATGTCGAGCTGGCGTCCCAACGTTGCCAATTGATCCATCGCCGCAGGACGATAAACGTCCGCCGCCACCAGCAAGGGAGAACGGGCTTGTTTCTGCAGCAAACGGGCAAGCTTGCCACTGGAAGTTGTTTTTCCGGAACCATGCAAACCCACCATCATGATGGAAGCGGGATTGCCACTTAAATTTAACCCGGCGTTCTCGGAGCCAAGCAGTTCGACGAGTTCATCATGAATGGCTTTAACGATTTGTTGACCCGGATGAACGGTTTGAAGAACTTCCGCACCCAGCGACTTTTCCTTAACCCGCTCGATGAAATCACGTGCGACCTTGAAGTTTACGTCCGCTTCAAGCAGCGCCATGCGCACTTCGCGCAGAGATTCGGCGATGTTCTCTTCCGAAATTTTTCCGAGACCCCGTAAATTCTTAAAGGCGTTCTGCAGCTTTTGGCTTAGCGAGTCGAACATGCGGTTAACTTAGAGTTCAACGTCGAAAGTTCAATATTCAAAGTAAGGCCGCGTAACGCGGACACCCGAGGATCGAATCAGCTTAATTTTTCCTGTTATCAGGGAAGTGACCGTGTAGATTTCTCCGAACAGTATGCGGGTCCTTATCGCAACAGTCACGGCCGGCGGCGGACATCTCGCCGCGGCAGCCGCACTCGACGAGGCATGGCGCGCGGCGCGCCCTCACGACACCCTCGAAAAGGTAGATGTCCTCGACTTCGCTTCGAAACTTTATCGCAAGCTTTACATCGAAACCTACGTCAAGGTGGTCGAACACGTCCCGGAATTCTATGCGATGATGTTCAAGAAGACGGACAACCATCAGGAAGTCCGCAAAGCCACCTCGTTCCGCCGCAGCTTTGCCCACCAAACCAATAAAGGTTTTGCTAAATATCTGAAGCAGTTCCGGCCTGATGTCGTCCTCTGTCCCCATTATCTTCCATTGGAAATTATCGGGCATCTGAAAACCAAAGAGGAAGTCCAGCCGTTCACGGTTTGCATCGTCACGGATTTCGAAGCCCACGCCTTCTGGATGGAACCATCGGCGGACTTTTATTGCGTCGCCGCAGAGGAAACCAAGGGCAGTCTCGTCGCCCGCGGTGTTAATCCGGGCCAGGTCGTCGTTACCGGCATTCCGGTAAGTTCAAAATTTTCGACGAAATTGAATCCGCAGGAGATGCGGAAAAAGTATGGACTCCGGGATGATTTGCCGGTGTTGCTCGTCTTGAGTGGCGGCTTCGGGATGGGGCCTTTGGAAGAGATTTTAGCGGAATTAGACAAGATCGGTGAAAACTTCCACACCGTGGTCGTGGCAGGCCGCAACGAAGAATTGCGCCAGAAAATATGTTGTCAGGATCGTACTCATCCAACGCAGGTGCTGGGTTTCACGCGCAACATGCACGAGTTGATGGCTGTCGCTGACTTGATCATTACCAAGCCGGGCGGACTCACGACTTCGGAAGCCATGGCGATGGGCAAACCAATCCTCGTATTGAATCCGATTCCCGGCCAGGAAGCGGCCAACAGCGACTTCCTTCTTGAACACGGCGCGGCCGTGAAAATTAATCGCACGGAAGATTTAGGGTTTCGCATCCAGCAACTGTTGGGATCGAAGAAGCTTGCCGAGATGGCTCGTGCCGCGAAAGCCCTGGGCAAACCTTACGCCGCCCATGATATCTGCAGCGCGATCTTAACGCATTGTGAGCGACCGAACCCTAAAACGGTGGTCGATCGCGCACCATTCTCACGGCTGGAATCGGCTTTTGCGAAATCGCGGATGAAAGTAAGTTGATCCGTTTTCAGGAGCCGCCCTGGCGATCAAACTGCTGTTATTGCAATCCAGATTGAAATACCGGCTCATCACTTTTTGTATTTTTGCTGCTGCGATCGCCGGCATCTGGTTCATGTTTGGGCGCCAAAAAAAGGAACCCGTCTATCGAGGTGTTCCGTTGTCAAAATGGGCGAGTCAATTACCGGCTTCAACCTTCGGACCTCCACCTTCCGATTCTCCTTCCGTCATTGCCCTGCAACAAATTGGTCCTGATGCCGTGCCTTTTCTTCTGGAAATGGCCACACGCGAGAATGAATCTTTTTTTCGCGATCTTCTTTCCCGCTGGGCTGCGGCGGTTTCCGTCCCCTTGAAAAGACCCGCCAATACCAACGCTATACGACAACTTCATGCAGCTATTGGATTAAATGTTTTGGGAACAACCGCCACGCCTGCGTATCCGGCGCTGATCAATGCTTTTGAGCAAAAAAAATCCCGGTTTGCCGCGATTGCTCTCGCTGGAACCGAACAAGGGGTCGGCTTTTTGTTGGATCAATCCGAAGACACCACGCTTGGCGAAATCGCCATGATCGGGCTGGGCTTTTCCCGCTCCAAAAACGTGGAGGTTCTCAATGTCCTTTTGGAAAATCTAAAACACAACACCAACAGTGAAGTGCGTTTTGCGGCGGCAAATTCCGTCCGTGCCCTGCGCATAAAACCGGAGCAATCGGTAGCAGCATTAACAGTCGCTCTCGATGATTCGAGTCGTCGCGTGCGCGCGGCCGCTGCTTCGGCGCTGTCGGTGTTTGGACCTGACGCCGCTGTTGCGATTCCCAGTCTGGAAAAAATGACAGGCGATCCCGATCGGTTCGCCAGTTTTTCGGCGACACATGCTTTGAAAGTTTTAAGAGGAGGTTTGTCAGGAACCAATGCGGTGTTGCCGGAGAATTAACAGGAGCCACCAAAAATCAACGGAGCGCACTCGCGGTGAAGCGGTAGATGTCTCCCCGGTACACGGCGCATTCGATATCCAGAATCAAATCTTTGCCGCAGAAAATGACGCCATCGACGCAGAAGGCCGGGGTCGGCTTCGCCAACTCAAAAACATCCAGCCACTCCCCCTCGAGCAACATCGCGCTCAACATCTGGTTGGCCGCGACCAGGTGAAGGCCGTACTCTTTTTCGTAAATTTCGTAGAGGGACTTCTCGAGGTCTTTGCGTTGAATGTTGGGACAAAGCGTCAGCGAGATGTAACGCGTCTCCTTCATCATCGGAATACCGTCGGCAAAACGAATGCGTTCAATCTCACACAGCGGCCCCTTCAAAGTATATTCGCGTCCATTGATCGTCTGCTTGTGGTCGTCCTTGCGCAGATGGAAACCCAGTAATTTCGTCGAAGGTTTGCGTCCAGCTTCCACCATGTTTTTCGTGAACCCGAAAATGCGGTCGATGGAACGCTGGACCGTGTTACTGCGGACGAAAGTGCCTTTACCCTTTACACGCGTGACCCAGCCGCTTTTCTCCAGTTCGTGCAACGCTTTGCGCGCGGTCGTGTTGCTGACGCCGTAACTTTCAATGATCTCGTTTTCGGAAGGAGCCAGTGAATTCGGTCGAAGTTTACCCGCCTGAATCGCCGCAATGATTTCGCGGCTGATTTGAAAATACTTTGGAAGATTGAAATTCGGTTCCGCCACAGGTTTGTGCGTATCCTTCAAGCACAACCGGTGGCGTGTCAATCACGAGCTTACGGGTTCACCGTGATTTCCTCCCATACCATGCTTTGCTTTTCCGCATACTCGGCGAGCACCCGTTCGTTCTGAATCAAGACGGCCCGGACAACGGATGAATCATCCGCATGACCGACTCCGGGAATGGAATCAGGTATCAGATCGATCTGGCGATGCGCATAAAGCAGCGCGAAAACAGCTGAAGCAACGGTAAAGTAAGGAATATCTGTAGCGACGCCCTCCGCGAAGTCTTCCACGACGGCCGCCAAAAATTCGAGTTGCTCCGGCAGGTGAGGATAATTCGCGTCATCGATCTCGGCGAATTCCAACCGCAGCATCGGCAGCTTGCGATACGTGTCTTGTAGAATCTTCGGCGTGATTTTCGCCGCTCCGTGATGCACAAACTCTACGATTTCTCCCATGCGGACAGTGTCCAATAAATCAGAGAACCCGACAAGCAGGTGCTTGCCGCGAGGCCTCTCGGGGGGGCGAATGAACCTTTACTCCTGCTTCCTCCGAAAGCCGCCTTGGATAAACCGATTAATTAAGGATGCAGTCCACCCGATGTCACTTCGCCTTGCGCACCAAAGCGTTGGAATTGACCGTCGGCAACCCGGCATTGACCTCGCGCAGCCATTGCTCCAGTCGCGATTTCAGCAGGGCGGTTTTCTCAGGCAATGACGCAGCCAGATTCGTTTTCTCCGACAAGTCTTCCTTCAAATTGTAGAGTTCGTTCCGGTCATCCTCGTAGTAATGCAACAACTTCCAATCTCCCTCTCGCAACGCGCTTACCGGTGAAGTGGTTTGGTAATAGTGAGGAAAATGAAAGAAGAGCCCTTTGCGCGAAAGATTTGCGAATCCATTTTTCAACAATGGAACCAGACTAAGTCCGTCGGTCTCGATGGGTTGCGCTCCAAGAATTTCCGCGAAGGTGGCGAAGAAGTCCGTGGAGGTGACTGGCTCACCGCAAACGGAACCCGCACGAGTGACTTCAGGCCAGCGAACAATCAGAGGGACTCGAATCCCGCCTTCGTACAACGCGCCTTTTCCGGAACGCAGCGGAAAATTGTCCGTCACCGGCTGCTTTCTCCAATGATTGATGTATCCACCGTTGTCGGAAGTAAAGAAGACCAGGGTGTCGCGGTCGTGTCCGGTCTTCTTCAGGGTCGCAACGATTCGTCCGACACTTTCGTCAAGGCTTTGTATCATCGCGGCGTAAGCGGCATTGCGATGATGCAGTTTCGGATCTGTTTTGACTCGTTCCTCGAAATGCTTCACCGCATCCGCTTTGGCTTCGATCGGCGTGTGCGGCGCGTGGTGAGCGAGAAGGAGAAAAAATGGTTGGTCGCCGACACGCTCGATGATACGCAAGGATTCGTCGGTTAAACGATCGGTCAGATATTCGCCCGTGCTGCCGAACTCCAAATGCGGCACATAACGAAAGCCATCGCCCCATGTATTGGAACCACGATAAGGAACGAAGAAAGTTTCCGGGGCACCCCAGTGGGTTCCACCAATATTGACGTCAAAGCCAAAGGCTTCCGGATAATGCGACGCCTCGCCTAAATGCCATTTGCCCACGAGAGCAGTGAGATAACCTTTTTTTTGAAAAAGGCGGGAAATGGTATTCGTGCCGAGCGGAAGATTTCCGATCGCCGGCGGTGGCAGAAGCTTGTGGTTTTCGGCAGAACTTTTTGTCGCTTCAAACCAGGTCGTCATGTGCAGCCGCGCCGGATGTTGGCCTGTGAGGATACTCGCCCGGGTTGGCGAACATACCGATGACGCACTATAAAAATCCGTGAATCGCATTCCTTCACGGGCCAAAGCGTCGATATGCGGAGTCTCCACCAAATCTCCGTTGTAACAATCTAGGTCCGACCAACCCAGATCATCGGCCAGGATAAAGACCACATTTGGGGTTTTTACCGCAGCCTCCAGGTTTAGCGCGCAAATGAGTAATCCCATGACTCCAAAGAACAGGGACCGGGATAAAAAACGGGGGCGCATCGCTCGACGGTAAGAGTTTCAGTCCGTTTTGTTCAATGTTTCTCTCACAGAGCAGCAAGGGCCAACCGTGTGTTGATAAATTGAGAGAAAAGCATTTTTTTAGAGTCAAAATTTGGTTTTCTCTGGAGAAATCGAAATTTTGAGACCAAAAATGGCGCCCTGCTCCCGAGAAAACCAAATTTTTAGCCTAAAAAATGGCCCTATTCGGGGTTTTTTGATCTAAATGGAAGGAGTTTAACGTTAAAGAAGCGTTAAAGCTAAAAATGGACGGTGAAGTCATACTTCATTGCACAAAGTCGATCTTTGGTGAACAGTTCACGGCTTTCGAAGACAAAATGCAGTCCATTGAACAAGAGATTTCGCGACGACGCACGTTCGCCATCATTTCCCATCCAGACGCCGGTAAAACGACGTTGACGGAAAAGTTCCTGCTTTACGGGGGCGCAGTTCATCTCGCCGGTTCTGTTACGGCGCGCAAAACGCAACGGGCCACCACCTCCGACTGGATGGAACTGGAAAAGCAACGCGGCATTTCCGTTAGCTCCACGGTTCTGCAATTCGATTATCGCGGTTACTGCGTCAATCTCCTCGATACTCCCGGTCACAAAGATTTTTCTGAAGACACCTATCGTGTGCTCACCGCGGTCGACGCCGCCGTCATGGTGATCGACGCCGGTAAAGGTATCGAAAGCCAGACGCGCAAACTTTTTGAGGTCTGCCGTCAACGTGGAGTGCCAATTTTCACATTCATGAACAAATTGGATCGGCCATCCCGCGATCCCTTGATGTTGCTCGACGAATTGGAGCGTGTCCTCGGGATTGCGGCCTATCCCATCAACTGGCCCCTTGGAAATGGCGGCGATTTTCGTGGTTTGTTTGATCGTCAGACCAAACAAGTTCATTTCTTCGAACGCGTTCCCGGCGGCGCTTATCGCGCCCCGGTCTCGGTCCATGATTTGTCTGATCCGACCGTTAAAGAAACGATGACTGAAGATAGTTACAATCGGGTCGTCGATGAATTGGCAATGTTGGAGGGAGCGGGCGCGGGTTTTAATCACAATGAAGTGCTCGCTGGGAAATTGACGCCTGTGTTCTTCGGGAGCGCCGTCAATAACTTCGGCGTGCAGTTGTTGCTCGATGCCTTCCTCGATCTTGCGCCAACCCCGAAACCGCGAACGATTGACGGCCAAACGGTGTCGCCAGTCAGTGCAGGATTCTCTGGCTTTATTTTTAAAATCCAGGCGAACATGGATCCGAAACATCGGGATCGTCTCGCCTTTGTCCGAATCTGTTCTGGAAAGTTTGAGCGCGACATGACGGTCACCCACACGCGCACGGGAAAGAAACTTCGCCTTTCCAGTTCACATAAACTGTTTGGACGTGAACGCGAGACGGTCGATGCGGCGTTTCCGGGTGATGTCGTTGGATTGGTGGGGCACAGCGATTTCCGCATTGGCGATACGCTGGCCGAGAACCCAACTTTGGCTTATCACGAAATTCCGCGGTTCACGCCGGAGTGCTTTGCGTGGTTGCAAAGTCCGAGCACCTCGCAGTTCAAACGTTTCCGCGAAGGTCTGGAGCAGTTGCTACAGGAAGGGGTGGTGCAGTCGTTTGTCATTCCGAATTCAACCCAACGGACCCCGTTGCTGGGCGCAGTCGGCCCCCTTCAATTTGAAGTCGTGCAATTTCGTTTGCAGACTGAGTACGGCGCGGAATCCAAACTGGAACAGGCGCCGTGGTCGATCATCCGGTGGGTTGTCAGCGGTGGCCCGATCGATGAGGCGTCAATCCCCACCGGGGCCAGGCTGGCAATCGACGTGAAAGGGCAACAGGTGATTTTATTCCAGGAACAATGGGCCTGTGATTTTTTCACGCAACGAAACAGCTCCATTGCTCTGAGTTCGTTGCCCATCGACGCACCGACGCAAGCCGCGGCAAAATAATTCGCCTACAGTTTTCCGATGCTTTGGAGCTGTTTGCGCAGAAGGCCGTTATTGGCCAAAATTTTGAACTTGTTCGGAGTGCTCAGCTCTTCGTTCCAGAACTCGCCGCCGGCGCACTCAACGATCAATCCGCCAGCTGCGATATCCCAGAGCTGGATACCGGTTTCAATATAGGCATCGAAACGACCGCTGGCGACATAAGTCAGAGCGAGCGCTGCGGCACCCATCATGCGAACTTTACGAATCTGCGGAAGCAGCTTGTTAAAATAAGGAAGCGTTTTCTCCATGGTTTCCTTCGACTTCGCGAAACCAATGGAAATAATGCATTGATCGAGGGTCTTGCGCTTGCTGACTTCGATTTTTTTCCCGTTTAGAAAAGCGGCTTGGCCACGAATCGCCGTCCACAATTCATCGCAGAACGGATCGTAAACAACGCCGACGGTCGTCACATAACCGGAAGCCTTTTTCTCCTGCAACGCAATCGACACGCAGGCATGCGGAATGGTGTAGCTGAAATTCACGGTGCCGTCGATCGGGTCGACAATCCAACGATACTTTGATTCGGCGTGTCCCGAATCTCCTTCCTCGCCCAGCACAGAAATTTCCGGAAACTTCGCAGCGAGCCTTTTTTCAATCAGCTTCTGCGCGCGGACGTCGAGCTCGAGCTTGATGTCGTGTTGCGTCTGGGCATCGACCGTTTTGTTGGCGCGCAGATTTTTGCGCATCAGTTTTCCAACTTCGAGGGCGGCTTCCGTCGAGACTTTCAGGGCCTTTTTCTGTTCAGCGAGTTTCATGGGTCAAGGAATCACTTCGCGGCGATTGTTCAATTCTTCTTTCAACTGATTGTTCTTCTCATCCAGCAAACGCTGCCTTGCGGCCTGGACAACTTCACAAAGATTTCCAGCTTCAATCAAACGCGGCAAGCTCACGTAGCTTGCCCCAGCCGCGTAGAGTTGCGGAACATCTGTAAACAGGTCCGCATGCATGATGATTTGGGCCGTGGGATTCAATTCACGCAATTGTTGCAACATGCGAAGATTGTTTGTTCCCTTCAAGACGGTGTTCGGCAGGGTGCAAATAATAATTTGAGCTTTCTCGATGCCGGCGTGGACAAGCGTGTCACGCTGACTGATATCACCGTAAATAGCGTGTATACCGCGGTTATGCAGTTCTTTGTTAACCGCGGGATTGAAATCGACGATCGCCAGGTCGGTTAACAAGGCTGGTTCTCGGCGAGTGATTTCTTCCAACAACGAACTGGCTGTCCACGAAAAACCCAACATGAAAATCTTTGGTTCATTTTTGATTTCCGGCGCCTCTTCCTGGTCGATGTCTTTCAAACCAAGCCTGTTCAATTTCGGATAGAACCAGAATACCAATTTTTCGCTGTAATTAATGGCATAACTGGAACCCACCGCCAACAGAGCAAAGGCATACGCCATCTTGCCGATTGCCTCCTTGCCAATGTGTCCTGCATTGTAGCCAATGGTCAGAATGACGAGAGATAACTCGCTGATCTGACTGAGATGAATAGCTGGCAGAACTCCTGCCCGGTATCCAGCGCCCATCGAGTAAAGAGGAGGAAAAACAGTAACGAACCTCGTGACGAAAACAAGAGAGGCGATACCAAGCCCCCACGCAATCAACTGAAAACTCGGGGAAGGAATTTTCATTCCCAGACCAACAAAAAATAATGTGATGAAGAAATCGCGGAGGCTGGTCACCTTTGCGCCGACATCCAAAGCGTAAGGAAAGGTCGAAAGCGCAACACCGGCCACGAGGGCACCCATTTCACGGGAAAGTCCGAGCCGGTGCGCCAAGGCGGCAATCAAGAAGCACCAGGACAAGGCACCGACGGAGACCAATTCCGGAAGTCTGGCGACCGCCCGAAAAACCGAGGGTAAGACGAAACGGCTGACGACGAAAGCAATGGCCACCAGTATCGCCACATTCAGAAAGGATTTTCCAACGAGTCCCAACGAGGGATCTTTCAACTGTGGTTGAATCGCCAGAAAAAGAATAGCGAACAAGTCCTGCAAGACGAGAATACCAAGAGTGATTCTCCCCGCGAATGTGTCGAGTTCCCTCTTTTCATAGAGGATTTTTACAATGATCACCGTGCTGCTCAACGCACAGGCAACCGCAAGGTAAAACGCGTCCAACGCCCCCGCCTTCAGCGGGAAACCGCAAATCCTGAAGAAAACCAAACCTATCAAACAACAGCCCACGATCTGGACGGCGGAGGTAATCGTAATGATTCGCCCCGCGCTCAACATATTCTTGAGATTAATCTCCAGGCCGATCATGAAGAGCAGAAGAATCAACCCGAGATCCGAGATCGTCTCAATAGACGTCTCATTGATCATTTTAATTCCCACCGGGCCAATCGTTAAACCTGCGAGAAGGTAGGCGAGAATCAATGGTTGCCGCAGAACCTGCGCTCCGACCGCGCAAATCCATGCCACGATAATACAAATCGCGATATCACTGATGAGATGCTGCTCCACGGCGCGGCGAGATTAGGCAAAGAACGGCACCCGAGAAAAGGCTAATTCCACGATAAATCCTCAGGAGCGTCCGCCATCAAACGATAGAGTGGACCTTTTTGCTGCAAAACCTTTTTCCAAAGCGTTTGCGGATTACCAAAGACGATTTCCAAAGACGCAGGGTGCGTGAGCCAAGAGCCTCGTTTCATTTCCTCCTCCAACTGGCCGGGGCTCCAACCGGAATAACCGGCAAAAATTTTTACCTGCTGTGTGGTCGAATAGGATTCGCCAATTTCCTGCAACGTATCAATGGAATGACCCAGGTTCAGCCCGGTCATAACGTTAGCGTGAGGAACGAAGGTGTCGCTGTGTAGAAAACTCAAAGCCGCAGGCTGCACCGGACCGCCCACGAAAAGACTCTGTTTTTTGAAAGAATCCGGAAGATCCGCCACCAGAGCATCACCCACTTTATTGTCACTTTTTTTATTAAGAATAAGGCCGAAGGCGCCCTCCGTATTGTGTTCGCAGATCAATACCACGGTGCGATGAAACAATGATCCCGCAAGCTTGCCCCCATCGAGCAACAGGTAACCTTTCAACGATGTTTTAAATTCTGCCATCGGTCTTACCTACTGCAAATTTGCCGCAGTCGCGCCACGATGACAATGAAGGAATAGCTTTTTCCGAAAGGCTTTTAAATAATGACCCGGCTATTCGGCTCGACGGAAAGTTGATAACGTGCGTTCTTACGAACCAATCGAATCCGCGCACCAAAGATATTGGAAAAATTAGTCCCGGTCAGGACTTCTGTTGTCTTTCCATCTGTGAACTGCCCGCCCTCTTTCAGCAACAACGCATGGGTGAATACCGGCATTATTTCCTCCACGTGGTGCGTCACCAGCACAAGAGTCGGTGAATTCTTTTGCGAGCCTAACCGTTGGAGGAATTGCAGGAAATGCTCCCGAGCGACAGGATCGAGGCCCGCACAAGGCTCGTCGAGAATCAGAATTGTTGGTCTGGCCATCAAAGCCCGGCCAATGAGAACACGTTGCCGTTCTCCCTGAGATAAAAACATCCAGGGTCGATCCTTTAAATAAGCCGATTCTATCTGATTTAAAATCCGCAGTCCCCGCGTGCGATCCGTTTTTTCGATTTTCCCCCAAAGATCAATCATCGCGAACTTTCCGCTAACCACGGTTTCCAACGCGGGTTCTTCTTCAGGAATCATTTGACGAATTGAGGAGCTGACAAGGCCAATTTCCTTCCGCAACTCTCGCCAATCTGTTTCACCAAACCGACGGCCGAGAACATCAATATCTCCCGCCGTGGGCATCAAATAACCGGTCAGGGCACTGAGGAGCGACGTTTTTCCAGAGCCATTGGCACCGAGAATGACCCAATGTTCGCCACGAGCAATCTTCCACGAAATCTTATTGAGAATGCCCACGCCGTCCCGGCGGATGGATAAATCCGAAACCGCGAGGACTGTTTTGGGCCGACTGCTTTTGCTCATTTCGCTGATTAAGACAAAGTCGTGATCGGTAGGAAATCTTTTTGGCGCACCTTGCGAAAAGCTATTCTGATTCTAATCTCTGTCCATGCAGAAATATTGGCACGTCATCAACATCGGGATTCAGAACACCCTGACGTATCGCGCCAATTTTCTTTTCCGAGCCAGTTTTAGTCTCATTCCACTTTTAGCTACGATTTTTCTTTGGCGTGCGGTTTACGCCAGCAAGGGCAGCACGGAAGTGAGCGGTTACACCTTCTCCGGGATGATTTCTTATTACCTGCTGGTGATGGTCGTCGATGCTCTCACTGCGGTGACAGATGATGACTGGCAAATTGCCAATGACATTCGCGAAGGGGGAATCAGCCAGTTTCTGCTCAAGCCAATCGATTATTTACTCTATCGGTTCTGTCTCTTCGGGGCGAATCGATTGATTTACGTTGGCATTGCCACCATTCCCGTGGGACTCTTTATATTCTTCTGGCGCGATAATTTTGTCTTTCCACAAAATCCAGCCACCTTCGGCTGGTTTGCCGTTTCGATGTTACTAACCGGACTGCTTCAATTTCTAATGTCTTATACCATGGCGCTGATGGCGTTTTGGCTGCTGGAGGTTTCGACCTTTATTTTCATCGTTTTTGCCTTCGAATACGTAGCAGGTGGGCATCTTTTCCCTTTAAATATTTTGCCTCCTGCCTTTGCCGCGTTTCTGAACTACACGCCATTTCCCTATCTCTTATTTTTCCCGGTCAGTATTTACCTCGGGCAAATTAATCAGGATGCGATCATCCGGGGTTTAACGATACAAGCCATGTGGACACTGTTTTTCTATTTTCTCGCGCGCTTCGTATGGAGTCGAGGCATCCGCAAATATTCTGCGTTTGGCGGATAACGAAAAACGATTATGACAAGCCTTCGACGCTACGCCACCATCTACGCCGCTCTTTGGCGGAACTCCGTCATCCGTGAAATGAGTTTCAAGGGAAACTTCATTCTTTGGATCTTTGTCGAATTTTTGTGGTTCGCCCTCCAGCTCAGTTTTATTGGAGTTATTTATTTACACACCGATCACATCAATGACTGGACCAAATGGGAGGTCGTTCTTCTCATCGGAGCAAGCCATTTTATACAGCAAATTTTCCAGGCCTTTTTTCTGACCAATTGCACGCAGCTTTCAGAATTAATCCGCACCGGGAAGCTCGATTTCATGCTCTTGCTTCCGGTAAATACCCGTTTTCTTATCTCTCTTCGGCAAGTGGACCTCGGAGGCTTCGTCAATGGCTCCTCGGCGGTTGCGGTAATGATTTATGCTTTAAAAAACCTCCACGTCGTCCCAACCGCGATGCAGATAGGAGGCTTCCTCCTTCTCTGCCTCGCTGGAATTCTGATCCACTATTCCCTCATGCTATTGCTTTCAAGTGCTAGTTTTTGGACCGTACGCGCGCAGGGAATTGTCTGGGGTTATTACAATCTGTTTAACATCGCTCGCATGCCCGACTCCGCATTTCGAGGCCTGTTCCGCGCTGTTTTCACCTTTGCCGTCCCCATGTTGTTGGTCTCAAATGTGCCCGCCAAACTTTTGCTCCAACATCTTCATTCGCCATTTGAAATTATTCTCCTGGTTGTGATGAGTCTTTTTTGTTTCATCGTTTCAGAAATTGGCTGGCGGTTTGCCTTGAAGCGTTACACCAGCGCAAGCTCCTGAGGCGTGTCTGTGCCCCGTTGAGCACCACACTCAGGACACGAGAACAATTTTGAGACACCTTACGCCCCCGGAGACGCTTAGATCTCCGTTTTTGCCTTCATTTCCGCATTTTCAGACCCCTTTTTTATCTTTTTTCTGATAATCCCCCAGTCAGGCACGCTCATTGCTAAAACAACCTCGCGTTCCTGAGGAGGTGCGTTGCTTTTGTTCTAGGAGGTCAAAAGTTCCCGCACATTCAAATGCTCCCGGGTCGCAACTAAACGGCCGCAAGGCCATTCGGTTGTTCGTTTTTGGATTCGCTTTCCAAATCGTTGAACCACGCAGAAATTTATGAAGCAGAATAATTGTCATTACGTATTGTGGACCAAAGCGCGAATGTTTTTCGCCTTTGTTTGTGTTGCCCTGGGCCTCGTCGCTCAATCGGCACACGCCACTGATCCTAAATGGTACGCAGTGCAGGTTAGCGCGAACGTGCAGGCCTCACCGGCGCAAATCACATTGAGCTGGCCCGTTGATTCCAACGCGAACAGCTATACTGTCTATCGCAAGGCACCGACTGCCACCTCTTGGTCGCAGATTGCCTCGCTCTCAGGTGGAACGTCGTCCTACACGGACAGCAACGTCACGCCGGGACAGACGTATGAATATCAAGTCTCGAGCAGCACGGCCTGGAATTATAGTGGCTATGGTTATGTGCTCTCCGGCATCAATGCACCACTCGTGGAAAATCGCGGCAAGGTGTTGCTGATTGTCGACAGCACTTATGCATCAGACCTCGCATCCGAATTGACTCGTTTGCAACAGGATCTCGTCGGCGACGGGTGGACCGTCACCCGTAAAGATGTCTCCCGCAGCGATTCGCCGCAAAACATCAAGAACCTGATCAAGAACGAATACAACGCTGACCCACAAAATGTGAAGTCCGTGTTCCTCTTCGGTCACGTTCCCGTGCCGTACTCGGGCAATTTCAATCCCGACGGTCACCCTGATCACCAAGGTGCGTGGCCGGCCGACGTCTATTATGCCGACATTAACGGCAATTGGACCGATAGTTCGACCTATTCGGGCGGTGCCACGCGCACGCAGAACAAGAACGCTCCCGGCGACGGCAAGTTCGATCAAAGCGATTTACCTTCGGACGTGGAATTGGAAATCGGTCGCGTCGATCTCGCGAATATGACCGCCATTGCCAACACCAGTGGTCTCTCGGAAAAGGAATTGCTCCGTCAATACCTGAACAAGGACCACAATTTCCGTTTTACGCTGATCAACGCGCAACGCCGCGGTTTGATTTGCGATAATTTCGGTGAAAAAGATGGCGAAGCGTTTTGCGCCAGTGGTTACCGCGCCTTTTCGGCAATGTTTGGCGCCAATAATGTGAACCTCGTTGGGCAGGATCAATTCTTCCCAACGCTCGGTTCTCAGGATTATCTCTGGGCCTATGGTTGTGGTGGCGGCAGTTACACCACGTGCTACGGCGTCGGCGCGACCGAAGACTTCGGTCGTACTGACATCAAGAGCATGTTCACCATGTTATTCGGAAGTTATTTCGGCGACTGGGATGCCGAAAGCAATTTCCTTCGCGGTCCCCTGGCCTCGAAGACTTACGGTTTGGCCGCAGTCTGGGCCGGACGCCCACACTGGTTCGTTCACCCGATGGCCCTTGGCGAAACCATCGGCGCTTCGGCGAAACGCAGCCAGAATAACAACAGCATTTACTCACGTCAGAACTACGGTTCTCGCGGTGTGCACATCGCGTTGATGGGTGATCCGACCTTGCGCATGCATATGGTCGCCCCACCATCAAATGTCACCCTCAGCGGCTCAACGGTCAGCTGGAGTCCTTCCAGTGATTCCGCCGCTCAGAGTTATTATGTCTATCGCGCGACGTCAGCCGCCGGTCCGTTCACCCGTGTGACCGCTACCCCGGTGACATCGACGAGCTTCAATGACTCCAGCGCTCCTGCGGGCACTTACACCTACATGGTTCGCGCACTCAAAGTGGAACGTTCCGGCAGCGGAACCTACACGAATGCAAGCCAGGGCGCTTTCGTCAATGGCAGCACAAATGGTGGTTCAGGCAGCAGTGGCAGTGGCACACCGACGAACAGCACGCCTGTCGTCACGAACACGGTCACGATTCCGAATGTTCCTACATCTCTGAATGCAGTCGCCCTCTCTTCGAACCAGATCAACCTTACCTGGACCGATGCTTCGACGAACGAATCCGGATTCAAGGTTGAACGCAAGTCGAACACATCAACGAGCTTTGTGCAGATCGCGACGCTCGTTGCGAACTCTACCAGCTACAGCAGCGTGAACCTCAATGCAGGAACGCCTTATTCATTCCGTGTCCGTGCTTACAATTCGGCCGGCGACTCCGCTCCGTCGACGGAAGTGAGTGCCACGACCACGGGTGGATCGAGCGGGAATGGCGGCAGCACAACGAATAATTCCAGTGCTTCCGTTTATGCGAACTTCATCACCACGGACAGTAGCGCCCAAGGTACTTGGAAAGGCGTCTACGGTTCCGAAGGTTACATCGTCGTGGGCGGCTCCTCGAGCCTTCCCTCCTATGCACAGATCACGCCTTCCGGTAAATCGGATTGGGTCTGGCAAAGTTCCACGGCTGATGTTCGTTGCCCCCAAAAGGGTGGCACCGCAACGGATCGTGTTGCCGGTTGCTGGTATTCCGCGGGAACGTTCACGACGGACGTGAACTTTACCGACGGCAAGGCCCACCGCATCGCGTTCTACGCGCTGGATTGGGACAATAACGGTCGCGTGCAAAGCGTGCAGGTTACCGACGCCACCACGGGCGCTGTGTTGAACAGCCAAAACATCTCCGCGTTCAGCGGTGGTAAATACCTCGTGTGGGAAGTTAAAGGCCGCGTAAAAATCACATTCACACGCAGTTCAGGCGCGAACAGCGTCATCTCTGGTGTGTTCTTTGACCCGGCCAGCTCGTCGACCACGACGACTCCGCCAAGCACCAACACCACGGTCACTGTGACTGCTCCGACTATCTCCCCGAACGGTGGAACATTCACCAACTCCGTCAACGTGACGCTTGCCTCGACCACGAGCGGCGCCTCGATTCGCTACACCACCGACGGCTCTACGCCTACCGCAAGTTCGATGCTCTATGCCTCGGCGTTCGTTCTCACGAACAGCGCGACGGTGAAAGCAATTGCATTTAGCGGAAGCACGGGCAGTGCGGTCACCACCGCCACGTTCACTCGTGCGACGGTCACAACCCCCGTTGTCACCAATACACCTCCTGTTGTCACTACAAACGTCAACCAGGCGCAGTTCGTCACGGTCGACACGACCACGAAAGGCAGCTGGAGCGGTGTATACGGCAAGGACGGAAGCTCGGTGATGGCATACTCCTCCGCGTTGCCAAACTATGCTCAAATGTCCGCTACCGGCAAAGGTGATTGGATCTGGCAATGGTCCACGACCGACACTCGCGCTGTGCAAAAGCCGAATAGTCTGAGCGACCGTGTCGCAAGCACATGGTATGGCGATAGTTTCACGGTCGACTTGAACCTCGCCGACGGCAACAGCCATCGCGTGGCGTTCTATTTCCTCGACTGGGACAAGACCAGCAATCGTTCGCAGAAAGTCGAAGTGATCGACGCCACTACTGGCGCCGTTATCAACTCACAAACCGTGAGTAACTTCGGCAACGGAACGTATGTTGTCTGGAACCTGAAAGGCCACGTTAAAGTCAAGATCACGAAGCTCACCGGCTACAACGCGGTGCTGAACGGCGTGTTCTTCGGCTCGTAACGAACTCTTCGCCGTACCCGGCAAGAATAGATAATTAAACGCGAAAGCCGCCTCGGAATTCCGGGGCGGCTTTTTTCAGCACTCACTTCTCGATAGCTTTTCCCAGCAAAAAAAATTTGCGATCGGGATACCAAAGTACGGCCTTATTACTCACGACCGTTACGCTTGAATAAAGCGCAAGATCCAACCGACCCATTTTTCCCGGGGGGCCGACCATCAAGCCGTCGTGATCAAAAAAGAATTGCGGTTCATTAAACCAAACGGGCTGCTCCGCCTTTGCCTGAAAATGACCGATTACTTTGTAAATGGGACGTCGGTGCCATTGAGTGTCCCGCGGAGTGAATCCCTGGTAGTTACCGTCGTGATTGTGGATAAACAACGCATACGTTCCGCTTCCAGCGTCCGGCCCGCCGAGGTCAAAGATCGGACAGGGTGATAATGGGTGTTTCAGCGGTTCGCCGCCATCCTTCCGCAAAAGTGGACGCGCTTTGCTCCAGGATTGACCGTCATCCGCACTCATCGTCCAATACGGATTCCCTGTCATGGTACGCATAACGCAGAAAAGTCTGCCGTCGGGCAATTTCACAATCGAAGGTTCCTGGCAAACGCTTGTCTCTGGATGCCCGGGAAAAGGCACGGTGATGGCGTCTTTATCGAGCGCAAACCATGAAATCTTTACCTGCTTCGGTTCCGGATTTTCGTCAATGTTATCAAAGCGCATGAATTCAACAACCGAGTCGTGGGATATCCAGGACGGGGTTGGATTCTTTTTCACCGCTTTACTTGTCCAGCGAGTGAGGCCGACAAAATATTTTCCATCTTTGGTCAGCCGCAATGGTTTTTGCCAGGTGATGCAGTTGGCCGGGAATGAACGATCAGGATTATCACGGGAAGTCCGTGGGACCGGAACGGTCTGCGGTTTAGTCCAACTCGTCCCGTTGTCGTCGCTGTATATCCCAGTCAGCTGCCCGGTGGTGTGAGGGAATGTGTCGACCTTGCCGACATGCTGGCTGTAGAGCACGTAGATGCGACCGCGTTTGCTCACCATCGGATAAGCCCAGCTTGCCATCAAACCATCTCCAGGTTTCGCGGGCCCTGCGATTATCCTGGGTTTCGTCCATGTCTTTCCTTTGTTTTTGCTCTGCGCAAACACAATGTGTTGATCCGGCTCGCCTTCCCGCGTGCTTTGCGTCCAGATCGTCATCAAAGATTTGTCCGGCCCATCGAACACAAGAAAATGTTCGTTCCCGGTATCCGTCACGTCTTTGCCAGAAACTTCCGGGACAAAGACGATATAATCCGGTTTTGTCGAATGTAAGCTGGCGGGAACCTGAGCCCTCCATTCCTCGACGGGAGGAACAATGTGATTCGGCTTAACGTTTAGCGTTTGGGCGAAAGCCGCGCTGAGCGCCGACACAATGATTCCAACGATCGAAAGGATCCGTTTACGATGCGACGTCATATGTTGTCAGTTGAAGGAAAAATGTTTCCCACGAAGTACAACTTCTCCCAAGGTGAAAAAAGAAAAAAGCGCGAGCGTTCCGCAACACTCGCGCTTTCGTTACCGCATGCAGAGATTTACTGGCTCGCTGAGTCTCCGACCGCTTCGATGATTCGGTAGACACGCTCTTTGGCCGTATTCACTACCGAGACGCTCTCGGTCGTTTGCGTCGCCACAATGACGTCGCCGAGGTTCTGCCAATCCGCGTCTTCAAGGTTCTCCTTGTATTGAACCTGGTAACTCTTTCCGATCACCGCATCCCAGCTCAACGCTGCCGTCTCATCGGAGGCCACTACTCCTCCACCGTCCACTGACTGCACTCCCACCGTGTCCGCGATGACATTGATAGTGATGTCCTGCGCGGCAATTTTAGCATTGGCTCCGTTGGTCGGAGCGTCCTGGACCGATACCGTCAGAATATTGGTGGTGCCCGCAAATGCTGCGTCGGGTGTCCAGATGAATGCTCCACTGACTTCATCCAGCACGGCGTTTGTTGGCGAATCCGCATCGAGATCAAACGCGAGAGGTTCGCCTGCATAGGCATCGGGATCAGATCCGCTTGCAGTGAATTCCAATGTGCTGCCGACTTTAACGGTGACGGGCGAGGCAAGAGACGTCGTAGAGATCACTTTGAAGTTGTCGAGGTACATCTTGTAGGCGCCAGTGCCTCCTGCAGGAACAAGAGCGAGGTGTTCCAATACACCTTTTCCTGAAGCCAGCACTCCGTTACCGGTGAAGGCCCGCACCTGTTCGGTCGGCAACGTAAATGTAAGCGTCGTCCAATTGCTTGCCGAGATCTGGTGATTCGGGAATGGAGAGCCACCAACAACATTTGTCACACCAACAAATTCAATGGAGCCGGTTGTGCCGCCATTCGCACCGATTTCAGCGGTGCCACCCGTTTCACGAACGCCAAGTCCGATTTTCATCGCTTTATCGCACCAGACATCGAATTGCAATGTCTGCCCCAGGTCAATGGTTGGGTTCGGGACATATTGCGCGTCGGAAGTCGACAAACGGACCCACGGATTGGTCGTGCCCGTTTTGAAACTGAAGTTGGCAAACAGAACACGCGAACTGGTGTGACCAGCTGGATAGGTATTGGTCGCGCTCGTAATGTTAGGGCTGCTATTCAGGAACCCGGATGTCGTCGTCGTAAATGTCGGCTGACGGAACATCACGATGCCGCTGAAAGTTCCAGAGGAAAAGCTTTCGTAGTTCACAATGGTTTCCGTGACTTTTGCCGAACTCAGCGAAAGCGTTGGCGCGGCGTTTGTCGGTGTGACGAGAATGATCACGTCTTTTTCATCAAACATTGCCGGCACCCCATTGTCCGTCACGCGAATCGTAATGACGTTGCTGCTGATCGAGTTCGGTGGTGTCCAACTGAAATCGCCGGTCGTGGCATTAATGGTGGCTCCGCTCGGAACCGTCCCCTGAAGACTGAACGTAAGCGTATTCGTTGGGATGTCGTCATCAACCGCTGTGGCCGTAAACGTAATGGTACTGCCGCTATTGATTTCAATCGCCTGATCAGAAACACCGCCGAGACGCGGCGGTGTGTTCACCTTATTCACCACAATGGTAACATTCTTGGAATCGCTCAACGCTCCTGGACCGTCGTCGGTTACTTTGACCGTAATAACATTAGTGCTCGGGCCCTGGGAGGCATCCGGAGTCCAGGTGAAGATGCCGCTCAGCGGATCGATTTCAGCTCCCGCCGGCGCATTGGTTCCGAGACTGAAACTAAGATTTTGTCCCGGCACATCCGCGTCCGTCGCCGTCGCTGTAAACGTAATAGTCTCCGCCGTATCTACAGTTAAATTCGTCGTGACGCTGACCACCTGGAAGTTATCCACGTACACATTGTAAGCACCCAACCCGCCAGCAGGAACGAGCGCCAGATGTTCAAGAACCCCTTTGCCGCTCGCGAGCACCCCGTTTCCGGTGAACGCGGTGACACCTTCCGCAGGCAAATTAAATTCAAGCGTAGTCCAGGCACCTGCGGCAACTGTGTGCGTTGGATTCGGACCTGTGCCCAGAGCGCCGCTCGAACCCACCCATTCCAACGAACCGGTAGTGCCGCCATTTTCGCCTACGTTCGCCGAGGTGCCCGTTTCTCGAACACCGAGGGCGATCTTAATGGTTTTATCAGAGTAGACATCAAAGCGAACGCGCTGACCGAGATTGATCGTGGGATTCGGCAACGTGCTCGCGTTGAATGTTGAAAGACGCAGCCACGGATTTACGGCGTTTGTCTTGAAGAAGAAGTTCGCCCAAAGAACACGAGCGCTGATGTTACCCGCCGGGAACGTTCCTTCAACCGACGTCGTGTTATTAACAGACGTGTCCAGGAATCCGCTCGTGGTACTCGAGTAAGAAGGCTGATGGAACATGATCGTGCCGTTGTAGGTTCCGTCCGAGAATTTCTCAAAGTCCGCGAAGTTGGTGATCGTTGTCACGGTAGTGTTCACGTTCAACACGGGAGCAGTATTTAATTCGTTGACTGTCACGTTGAACGTGGTGCGGGCAAACAGCGCAGGCGACCCGTTGTCGGTGGCGCGAACAGTTACAGGGTAAGTGGCCGGTCCATCCGACTCTGCGGTCGTCCACGTAATTGCACCGCTGCTGCTGTTGATGCTCATCCCCGCCGGAGCGCCGGTTTCGAGACTGTAGGTGATCGAATTTGCTGGGACGTCCGCATCAGTCGCCAAGGCCGTGATGTTCAGTGTACTCAACTCATTGATGGTCTGGTTCGAAATCGTTGCGAGAACCGGAGCCGCATTTACTTCCTTCACCGTGACCGTAATCGTTTCAAAGTCATTGGAACTCGGAGAACCGTTGTCTGTGACGCGAACCGTGATGGGATAAGTTCCCGGGCCCTGTGCTTCGGTCGGGATCCATGTAAAGGCACCGGTACCGGAATTGATACTCGCTCCCGCGGGGGCGCCAGCATCAAGGGAGAAGGTTTCCGTCTGCCCGGCATCTGGATCCGTGGCGGTCGCGGTAAACGTCAACGCAGATCCTTCGTTCACCGTTTTATTTCCAATCGCACCAAGAACGGGCGCGGAATTGCCGGTCGATAAAACACTAACTTTGATCGTTTCGAAATCCTGACCACCGAGCTGATCCGTAACGCGAACCGTAATATTCCAGTTCCCGACCTGGCCTGCCGTGGGTGTCCATTTAAAGACACCGGTCTTCGGATTGATCGTTGCACCGGCTGGCGCACCGGCGTCCAGTGTGTAGGTCAATGTGTTCTGAACGACGACAGCGAAGTCATCGAGATAAACAGTATAGGCGCCCGTTCCTCCGGCAGCTGAAAGTGCGAGATGCTCGAGGACAACCTTTGCGGGAGAAACCGCGCCATCGCCGGTAAACGCGGCCTGGCTTTCAAATGGGATATTGAACGTCAACGTGGTCCAATTTGTTGGGTTCACGAGATGATTTGGAAGCGGTTCGCCGCTGACGACATTCGTCACGCCTGCCCAGTCGATTGTTCCTGACGTGCCACCGTTTGCCCCGTAAGCGACCGCGGTACCGGTTTCACGCGCCCCAACACCAATTTTGAGAGCTTTCGTGGTATAAATTTTAAATGAAAGAACCTGTGCTCCATCAATCGTCGGATTCGGAACATTTGGTGGATTGAACGTATTCAATCGTACCCATGGATTCACGGTCCCCGTTTTGAATGTCCATCCAACCTTCATTACTTTGGCGCTGCCGTTCCCTGAAGGCGCACCCGTCACGACAATGGTGTAATTGGTGGCCGCAGTGTCGATGAAACTGCTGGTGGTCGCCGAGTTCGCTGGCTTGTTGAACATGATCGATTCATTCGGACTATTGTGGGCGAAACTTTCAAATGTCTGCCACGTTGTCGTCGTAACGGAGTGATTCGGATCTGTGGAAGACGCCGTAAAAGTCAGTGGCTGTCCCTGTGTTACCGTCTTGTTCCCAATCGCCGCAAGCACGGGCGGCTGAGCTGGTGTAGCAGCGCTGGCCACATTTGAATACGTGGAGTTGCCGTTCGCGTTGTAAGAACGAACACGATAGTAATACGTGGTGTTTGCGGCGAGTCCAATGCTCGAGAATGTTGAAAAACCTGCGGCATTGGTGGCGATTTGCGTGAACGTAACGTTGTCCGTCGACCGTTCAATTTTGAAACCCACTTCGCTGCTCGAATTATCCGTCCACGCCAAATCAATCTGGCTGTAACTCACCGCGGTCGCAGTGAGGGCGGTCGGCGCTGGTGGCGCGGTAATATCACTGGCCGTATTGGAGTACGCTGAATTGCCCGCGGTGTTGTATGCGCGCACGCGATAGTAATAGGTCGTGTTGCCCGAAAGACCCGTATTGGAGTAACTCACAACATTCGCGCCCACCGTGGCAATCTGCGCAAACGTCACGTTGTCGCTGGAACGCTCGATTTTAAATCCGGTCTCATTTGCAGAATTTTGCGTCCACGCCAAATTAATCTGCGAACTGGATACGGCGGCCGCTGTCAGTGCCGTCGGCGCCGCAGGGGGAACATCAGCAGTCTTCGCGCTGGCGGTGTTGGAATAACCAGAATTCCCGGAGCCATTATAAGCACGGACGCGATAGTAATAGGTCGTTGCTGCGCTCAAGCCGGTATTCGAATACGTCGTCACGTTCGCACCAACAGCAACAATCTGCGTGAACGGCCCTGCCGATGCCGTCGCCCGTTCGACTTTGAAACCTGTTTCGATTCCGGAATTATCAGTCCATTTCAAATTGATCTGGCTCGAAGAAGCCGCTGTCGCCGTGAGCGAACTCGGCGCTGATGGCGTCGAAGTCGTACCCTTTACGAGATCCATGTAACCACTCCAATCCCAATACGAACCCGGGTCGGTATGGTCATTGCAAGTGATGAAAGCGTCACTGTAGCCTTGGCCTGACATCCATGTGCGCCACGAAGAAATCCGCTTTTGGTCGTGACCAATGATGTGATTGCGATCTTTTGCCAGACCGTATTTATCGCAAATGTGACGTGTCGCGAGAGCGGACGTATTGTACAACGCCGATGTAAACCACGCTGGGTTGCTGACGAAACCTTCGTGTTCGGTTCCGTGGGAGTACTGATTCCAACACCGTGCGTGCCAGGAATAATACGCTTCACGAACCATCTGCGTAATCTCACCAGCTGGGTAGTCCGTGCTGGTATCTTTTTTTCCATTCACACAAAACGTCACGCTGACCATCGTGCTGGATCTTTGAAAGTAAGAGATGGTCGATGCGTAATAACCTTCCATGTCGTGTTCCACCATAAAACGGTGACCGTAACCGGAAGTGTACCAATGTCCTGAATACGCCGGCCGCCAAATGGCTGGCCCGTAATCGGTGCTCGCTTTTGCCTGAATTCCCGTGAGAAACAGGCCCGCCAATAATAGGAGTTTTGCGCCAACGCGCAGGATCGTGGGTGTGATGGTTTTCATTTTGGGTTACGTCTCCTGAATCGGGAGATCCAGGAACAACTACATTTACGGACACTCCGGCGGGGATAAGTGTAGTTGTGATACTACATCGACATAATAAATGTCAATACTTTTGTGTAGTTTAACCAAACGCATTGCTAATTTATACAATTTTGTAGTAACTTGCCTATACGCTTCTGGCGGGAGCGGCAGTGGACAATCAGTTCTTTAATCTTCTACACTGCTCTTCGTCCCATGAAGCGTAAGAACAAGATGGCCTCACGCACTTCCGTGACACGGAAAACCGTGAAGCTTGCACAAATTTCGAAGGACGCTTTTTTGAATCTGGGACAAAAATTAAGTTCGGCAGACACGGCGAAGGATGCTGCGCGGATTATTCTCAAGGCTGCCGATCGGCTGCTGGGGTGGGACTGCGCTTATTTATACGTTTACGCTCCGGAAGAACGCCGCGTGTATCCCGTTCTCCTGGTTGACATCAAGAATGGGCGCAAAGTGGAATTTCCCACGAAATATATTCCCTACGAACCCACGGCGCTGATCGAGCGCGTCCTCGAAGACGGCGCACAATTGATTCTACGCTCCAAAAAAGATTTATCCTCGCACGGACTTATTCCTTTCGGTGATACCAGCCGTCTTTCGGCCTCCATCATGATTGTGCCGATTCGCAAGAAGTCCCGTATTACCGGCTTTCTTTCGATCGACAGCTATACTCACGATGCTTACACGCCAGCGGATTTGGAGACCTTGCAATCGCTCGCTGATCATTGTGGCGGTGCATTGGAGCGCATCGCTGCTCAGGAAGCGCTTCGCGACAATGAACAGAGGCTCCGCGCGCTCGCCACTCAACTCCAGAAAGTGCGTGAAGACGAAAGTCTTCGCATCGCACGCGAGATTCACGACGAGATGGGACAGGCGATGACCAGTTTAAAGATCGATTTATTGTGGCTGGAGAAACGCATTACCGGTTCTGAACGAAAAGTCGAACCACTCTTAAACCGCATTCATTCTATGGTTCAGATGACTGACGGAGCCATCAAAAGTGTTCGCAAAATTTGCACGGAACTTCGACCCCGCATTCTCGACGATCTCGGTCTCGCTGCTGCGATGGAATGGCAGGCGCATGAATTTGCACGGCGTACCGGAGTGGCTTGTGAAATCAAATTGCCAAAGACACCCCTGACCGTCGACCAGGAGCGGGCGATCACCTTGTTCCGCATTCTTCAGGAAATCTTGACCAATGTCGCGCGTCACGCGGCGGCCAGGCGTGTCTTGATCCAATTCAAACAATCGACTCACGATCTCGTGCTGATCGTTACAGATGACGGCCGCGGAATCTCTGAAGCGGAGATGAACAGCACGAAGTCGCTCGGTTTGCTCGGTATCCGTGAGAGGGCATTGGCCTTCGCAGGGGAAGTCAAAATCGTCGGAGATCGGGCGAAGGGAACCAGTGTCTCAGTAAGAATTCCATTGCATTCAAAAACAAATGGCCCAGTTTTGCAGGTATGAAGGTCTTGATCGCAGACGACCATGACGTGGTGCGTCGCGGGCTTAAACAAATTCTCGAAGAAGAGTTTACCGGCATCAAATTTGGCGAGGCCCACAACGCGGACGAAGCCGTTGCTCTTGCTTCGAAACAAAATTGGGATGCCGTGGTGCTGGATATCACCATGCCTGGAAAAAGCGGCTTTGAAGCGATGAAAGAAATTCGCTCGGCCCGTCCCAAACTCCCGATCCTCATTCTCAGTGTTCAACCCGAAGACCAATACGCCATCCCCGTGCTCAAAGCGGGCGCTTCAGGTTATCTCACCAAGGACAGCGCTTCGGCTGAATTGGTCAACGCGTTCAAGAAAGTCATTGCTGGCGGAAAATATGTCAGCCCCGCCGTCGCGGAAAAGCTGGCCTCATCGCTCACCGATAAACCAGATCAGGCGCCACACGAACTCCTTTCCGTTCGAGAGTTCCAGGTAATGCGCATGTTGGCTTCAGGCAAAACTCCCAGCCAGATTGCAGCGGAACTTAAATTGAGTGTGCAAGCCGTCAGCACCTATCGCAGTCGCATTTTGCAAAAGTTGAAGATTAACAACAACGCCGACCTGGTTCGTTACGCCATGCAGAGCGGCCTGGTAAAATAATCAATCGAACGGCTCCAGCGCTTCTTCGATCACTTTCAGCAGTTCCGGCAAACCATTCCGGGTTATCGCGGAGATCCCAAACATCTCCGGCTCGTTCTCAAACCAGTCCGCAATGGTTTCTCTGAACAACTGGATGTTCTGCTCCACTTCCTCCGGCTCCGCTTTATCCGTTTTGGTGAACACGATCAGAAAAGGAACCGATTCTTTGGAGAGCCAATCGAGATAACCCAAATCGATCTCTTGCGGCGGATGGGTGGAATCGATCAGAAGGAATACGCAAACGAGGTTGGGGCGATGGACCAAATATTCATTCACCGCCGCGTTGAACTGATCTTTGTCTTTTCGCGCGACGTGCGCGAAGCCGTAGCCAGGCAGGTCCACCAGTCGCCATGTATTATTGATGGTGAAGAAATTGATCAGCTTGGTGTGTCCGGGCGTGGTTGAAACCTTTGCGAGATTCTCGCGGCCGGCGAGCGCGTTCACCAATGTCGACTTGCCGACGTTGGATCGGCCAATCATCGCGAATTCCGGCAGTGTTTCATCCGGGCATTGCGACAGGTTGGGCGCACTGCAAAAAAAGGAGGCGGACCTGATGTGCATAACAAAAGCAACCAGTTGAGAGAGCACTCGTCAATCCCTTGCTGAACTTTGGAGAAAAAAAGCCGACCACGCTTGCAAATTCCGGAGGCACCCCTTACAACCTCCTCACTCCCTGTTACAAATTTAAAGACAAGCCATGACCCGTTTTACACAAACGTTATTCGGCCTGTTCGCTTTCGTTGCCGTTGCGACTCAGGCAGAACCATTGAAATATTCCAACGTCCCGAATTTCTTTGAGGACAATCCCGGAGGAAAACAGCTCGGTCCCTGCCACGGCGGGGCGGTCATCGATAAAGCAGGGAATATTTATATTACCACCGACACCGAACGCGGCGTCGTCGTGTTCTCGCCGGAGGGAAAATTCCTGCGCGCATTTGGCCCGACGCGCATCCACGGCCTGGAACTCCGAAAGGAAAAAGGCGGCGAATACATCTACGGCGCGCGCCCGGCGGACCATGAAGTCGTAAAGGTGAAACTCGACGGCACGATTGAATGGGCAATTCGTTCTCCGATGGAAACCGGTCTCTATAAACAGGAGAAGGATTTCAATCCCTGCGCCGTCACGGTTGGTCCCGACGG
>CBHTTJ010000034.1:0-35107 GCA_966095605.1 uncultured bacterium
CGGTTTTTCGTGAATGGAATTTCACCAAAGTACGCGCCAAACGGTTTTTCGTGAATGGAATTTCACCAAAGTACGCGCCAAACGGTTTTTCGTGAACGGAATTTCACCAAAGTACGCGCCAAACGATTTTTCGTGAATGGAATTTCACCAAAGTACGCGCCAAACGATAATTCCGAACCGAAAATTTCGTTTGGCGAGCATCTATCGTTTTCTACAGGGCTGATTACGAGGGTGTTATGAAAAATATACTTTTCCGGGCGACTCTTCAATCACGAGGCAGGTTTGGGCTCACTATCAGGGTGCGAAGGAATGGGAGGGGGCGCGGTTTTCGGCTTTTTAAACTCAAACCTTTGGGCGGCGATGTATCGAAACCGGGTATAAAGATTGTTTTTCGCCGGGAGCATGAAACAAAGGTTGATCCCGACGCTGATAATAAACCATGTGAAGATGAAAACGTATTCTTCGTTGTTCATGGAGCGGAAGAGCGATAGCCAAACAAAGATCAGCAAGGTTAGAACGAAAACGACCCAGCGCAGAAGAACCACCCTGGCCAAAATGCCGGCGGTTGCGCGATTGGCTCCTCGACTCCTCATTCCTCGCCACATCCCCACCCAGGAGATTGCGATAAGGTCCAGGATGAAAACAGCGATTAGAATAAGATAAATCGTCACCCAAAACGTTTCATCACGACTGCTATACGAATTTCGTTCGTTAAAACCGGCAATCAGGAAAAGCAAGTCAATCAAGATGACCGCCAATACCGGAGCACTGAAAATGCGGAGTAAAGCCAATCGTTGGCCACGGAGGATTTCTTCAACCGTGATGGGAGTCGACAGAAGAAGTTCCAGTGCGCCGGTCCGGCGATCTTCAACAAATCGACGGCACGATTCAGTGGCGAGGTAATATTTTACGATCATGTGCAGAACCAGCGAACTCGTCACAAAATTAAATTTGTTCAGCCAGTCTTTTCCGAAAACGCCCCAGCACCAAAGCCATGCCAGGATGAGAATGCTCAGCAGGCTCCACATCATGACGATTTTTCCACGGCCACGGCCGGCCAGCCAATAAAACGCGTTCGTATCGAGTAAATTCCTTCGAAGGATGTTTCGTTTTTCACGGCTCCCTTCAGCTATCCACTTTATAAAACGCTGCCAGCTCGAAACACGTCTGCTCGTAGAGCTTTCCTGCCATGAGCGGGGAACGATAAAACAGGAAAGAATGAGAAACAGCCAGCCATAGCCATGGGTCAGGGCGACTTTCGTCCAGAAATAATCAACCTTCATCCCCAACCGGCTGGCAAAGGCGAAGATACAGTCCACGACGGGACTCGGTACGAGGTAAGCCTCCGGAAAGGTATTCCAGTTTTGCCGCGCGAAAGAGTAAAGGCCGAACAAAGGAGGTATCGCGGAAACGCCCAGGATGATCAGGATCGTCAAGCCCATGGCTTTGCGATCCTCCTGGCACGTGGCAGACGCAAACATCCCGGCGGCGAGCGAAAAGAACATCAGATTAACGCAAACGATCATGACCCGGGCCAATTCGTTGAGAGTCACACCGCCAAGGAGAATGGGAACGGCCAGCACCGGAAAAATCGCTAACATTCCATAAAAGGCATTCAACGAAGTGGCGACGAGTTTTCCGAAAACCACATCGTAACCACGCAGATCCGTCAGGAACAGGAGACCGAGAGTTCCTTCGCGTTTCTCCACGCTGAGACAATCGGAAGTCACCAGGATTCCCACCGCAATCGAATAAATAAAAGAAAGAATGGAAAGCGCGACAAACAATCCGGTCCCAATCACGTAGGGTGGGGTGGAGGCGTGAACGACACAAAAAACCAGGACGCCTATGACAAGGGCGATGAAAACCGCCGACAGTCGTGTGAGATAGGTGCTCTTCTTTCGCGATGCGACGCGAAGTTCACGACCAACGATGGGAAGAAAGGTCATGGTCAGGCACTATCAGGTCGAACAACGAGGTGAGCGCTGGAAGTCACACGAATCATGGATGAACGCAATTCCGTTATTGGGTTTCTCCTTTGGTCACTCGCAGGAACACTTCTTCGAGGCCAAGCTCATCTTCCCACAGGCCGGTAAACTTCAGGCCGTTTTGCACCAGGACCTCAGGAAGAAACGTCGGATCGGTGTCATGACTTTTCAACGTCACTTTAATTTGCCCATCAATCGGGGTGACATCGCTCACTTCGGGACGGGCTTTTAAAATTTCGATGGCACGTGACGAATCGCCGGTCAACGTGACCCAATAAATCAGGCCTGCCGCCATTTGATCGCGCACACCCTGCACAGGACCACTGTAGATCAATCGGCCGCGCTCAATAATCGCCACGCGATTACAAAGATTCTGCAACTCGCTCAGGATGTGTGAAGAAATGATGATCGTTTTCTTCATACGTTGCAGTTCCTGGAGAATAGCCATCATTTCGATGCGTGCCCGGGGATCCAAACCGCTGGCGGGCTCATCAAGGAGAAGAACCTTGGGATCGTGGATCAACACACGTGCCAGTCCAAGACGTTGTTGCATACCGCGGCTTAACGCGCCGATGAGGGCTCCGCGTTTTTCGCTGAGGCCAACCAATTCCAGAACATCGCTCACCGTTTGTTCCCGTTTGGCGGAAGGAATTTTATAACAGGCCCCAAAGAAATCCAGATACTCGGTTACCTCCATGTCTTTATACACGCCGAAGAAATCCGGCATATAGCCGATCATGTGACGAACCGCGTCCGGATCATGCACCACATCATGACCCAGCACTCGGGCCGTCCCGGATGAAGGTTGCAGAAACGTGGCGAGAATTCGGAGGGTGGTCGTCTTGCCGGCTCCGTTGGATCCAATGAATCCAAACAGGTCACCCTGGTTAATGGTAAGATCAAGCGCGTTCAGCGCGGTCATTGCCCCGTAAACACGGGTCAAACCTTTTGTCTCCACGGCCGGGAGTGCTGGCGGACTGGTTGAGACGGGAGCAGTTATAGGCTCAGAGGTGCTCATGAATTTCCTGGAATAATCACCCGCAGCAACGTATCGCGATGCTGGCGGCGTGGTGAAAATCGATTGATTGGCTTAACGAAAGAATGATCTGGATCCCACGCGAGCAGGATCGTGTAACCATCGTCCGCCCAGCGGGAAAGATCGAACCCGTCAGGCGCAACAAAGTTTTCATAAGAATTCGACTGCTCATTCAACTGCGAGAAGAACGATGCAGCCATGGTGCTCAGGGGAATATTGGCAATAGTCACCCGATTATCTCCGAACGTGTTTTGCCGTTGCTGCACCGCGGTTCGGAAATTGTTGCCGTGACTACGGACAAAATCCCGCAAGGCGACACCCTGGTTCACCTCAAAAGTGAAAAGCTTCTCACCCTTCGCAAGTTCTCCGATCGTGTAAACCCGTCCCTGAAAAACCAAATGCAAATCCTTCAGGGAATGATCCAGAGTATTGGCGACGGTAACCTGAATCTTCGAACCGGCACGGGAGATTTCTACGGTGAGCGGGTTTTCCGCAGCGTCCAGCCAATCACTGACGCACATCTGACTTGTCCAGACGGGAACCGATATTTCGGCTGCAAAGGCATTCCCACGCTGAATGACATCGGCTTCGCTGGTTTCTTTGCCACGCCCGTAATTATTTGCCATGAACTCCCCGCGAAACGTGGCAAAGGGTTGATCACTGGCGATCGCGTAACGGGCATTGCTGGGGGAATAGATCGAGGCAAATGTTCTTCCGCGAAGAACAGTCTTGTCCGACTGCGTCTGCGGCAGGACATCTACAACATGGATCTCGTTCCATTCCGAATCCCCGGCACGAAGTTTAAAACCAATGAAATAAATCAGGCCGGAAAAACAAATCACATAGGTCGGAAACGTAATCCAGGTGAGCATCGGCCGATTGATTTTTTTCAACCACCAATGATCAAACGGCCCAATGACAATGAGGTAAATCAATAACAGCACCAGCAGCCAGGTCAGTGGCAGCTTGCGCACTTGCTTGCTGTCGACCATGGCGCCGAACACGGAATCAATGCTTGGTCCTGCGTAATAGGAGAAGTCGGTTGTTTCGAAATGCTTGACAGGAATGTCGGCAAGGCGAGCCCAAAACCAATCACGATTTTTCCATGACAAAAACGGCTCGCGTTCTGCGCTGAATGTCAAAACAGTCACTCGACCGCGGCCCATATGTTTTTGCACAACCAGAGGTTTGCCATCCGCCGAAAGTAAAACAATTCCGTCTCGAACAGTGGAGTCGATGATCGAAAGGCTCGCATTGGCGAATTTTGCGTCGGATTCGAAACCGCCAATGGAATCGGAACTTTCCCTTTTATTCTGTTTGCCAGCGATGGCTGAACCGAAACCATCATGGACAATCGCGTCAAATTTATTGCCCGGCTTGACCGACAGCGTCGACCCGAGGTCGCAGGGCAAAAGATTTTTCAGCCACGTCAAAGCATTCACGTCGGTGGTATTTTCAGCACAGACGATGAGATGTCCCCCGCCGTCGATCCACGCCAATAATGCCTGGACCTGGGGCATCTTTAAGTCCAGAGCGCTTTCGGAATTGAGATACAACGTGCTCATTCCTTCCAGCGCGATGGGATTGTCGGGAAAAAGAACTGCCTGTAATCGTGCGACCACCGGCATCTGCTCCGGCTGATTTCTATTCTTTGCCTGTGGTAAAACGGGTGCACCCGCCACGGTTCGAGACAGCGATGTTATAAATGGAGTGTTGTAGCCGAGATTCTTTACGTATTCGTGTCCAAGGTTTTGTTCGGCAATTGTTTTGCCTCGTTCATTCACGAGTCTGGCGGTCCAGGTTGAATAACGAGAACTCGAGAAGATCGGAACGATAACCCGCTTTGTGGCGCCCACGGAGAGTTCGAGGGGAATACGTCTGGCTTGTCCCCGGGACATGGATGATGAAATTTCGATTGTTCCGCTGAATGGCGGGCCATCATTTTGAATTTCGCAGGCAACTGGAATCCAATTTCCTTCCGGGACAATTCCATTGAAACCAACAAAAACATCGAAGCGCACCGCACTCGCCTTGCTGCAGAAAAAGAACAGAACGAGGAGCAGGAAGCATCGAGAAACAAAATGCTTCGGCAGAGAATGGGGCGGGATCGTTGTTTGCCTCACCGGGTTGGCTTGATATGGCACCATGCTGATAGTTGACCTGCGCTTTTATATTCGCGTTTTCGTTGTGCGGAAAGGCAATTCTTGCCCGTTCATCCATGGATGAGACAGCAAAGCAGGGAATTCGTTCCAACCTTTCAAGGACTTAATTTTTTAAATCACGCGAAAATATATTTTTCTTCATCGAAAAGACCAGGAAATCAGTTCCGCAACAGGCCGAGAATATTTTTTAAAAGCAGCCGGATGACAATAGGAACCTGTATTTACAGAGCTTTGCTTTCCGGTGCACTTCGTTGGTCGCCTTGCTTAAATCTTTTTAGGAAAACCACTGCCTGAGAAAAAAGCGCCGGAATCTCCTGATTGCTTTTGCTAGTTTACCCACTATCAGCTGCTTCTTCGCATCTGGTATCCAACACAGCATAAATTTCCGAAACGGTTTGGGAGAACAACTTGAGCGCAGAGAGTTGAAATTTCTGAAGGGAAGCAGGACGAGGAACCTGAGGGCACGGTGAGCAATTTCGAAGTGCTCGAAGGATGCGCCGGACGGAATGTTTCAAGGAATGCTGGATCGGGTTGGGTTATGAAAATAAAGTGGATCGGAATCTTCTGGTGCTGGCTGGCTTATGGATTGTCCTCCCTTGACGCATCAGCAACTTTCAAGACCGCGTTGGAAGGGCAGTCAAAAGGGGATACGAATTGGATCAGTGTGAATCTTCAAAATTGGAAGGAATTGGATTATATCCCTCTTCGCGTAAAGATGACCGGTGGACCGGTGAGCAATCAGGTAATCACGGTCAGCTTTGATCATAGTAAAAACTTAATTCCCGGGGTGCAGAATCTCATCAGTTTTGTTCCGTCTTCCAATGTAGTGATTAAATCGGCACCGATGCTGATCGCGCCTCCCGGGGCGGAGACCTGGACCTACAATTTTACCGTCGATGTGACCAACGCCGGAACGGCGACGGTGCAGTTTGTGGGACGTCTGTCTGCAGGCGCCCACCTGTTCGTAGGAAGCTCATTGGCTCTCTCGTCACCAACATTGCAAATTCACAAGCCAGCGGCTGCACCGGGAAATCCCGATCTCATGGTGCAAAAATCCGGGCCATCACACGCGGCCATTGGTGAAACGATTACCTACACCGTTCTCTATACTAATCTCTCTTCGCCGTACAATACCGCCGCCACAGGAATTCAATTGAGCGATGTGTTGCCTGATTGCGTGACCTACGTGCCGGGAAGCGCTACGGACGGGGGAACGCTCGCAGGGAATGTGTTGACGTGGGATTTGAACGGTCTCGCCGTCGGAGCAAGCGGAACAGTTTCATATCAGGTTGTTGTGGCGACCAATGCCGTAACGGGTCAGACGTTTACGAACTGGGCTCGTATTTTTAGCGCAGAGAACGATGCCGATTTTTCTAATAACGAATCGAGTGTGGCCACGGAAGTGGAGGTCGCCGTGAGTGGTAATGCCGATCCAACGGCGATGAACGATAGCTACTCAACCGATGAAGACGTTGTTCTGAATGTCGTTGCCCCTGGGCTTTTAGGAAATGACAGCGATGCGGATCTGGATCCTTTGACGGCAGTCCTTTTGACTTCTCCGGTTCACGGCACGTTGACTTTGGGCACCAATGGAAGTTTTGTTTATACACCGCAGCCGAATTACAATGGCGGTGACAGTTTTACCTACCAGGCAAACGATGGGATTACGAATTCGTTGCCGGCGACAGTGAGTATTATCGTTCTGCCTGTTAACGATGCCCCAATGGCTTTGGATAACATTTATGATACCCGCGAAGATATTCCTCTAAATATCGTGGCGCCTGGCGTGTTGAATAACGACTCGGATGTTGATGGGGATCCGTTGTCTGCGTTGGTGGAAACTCTGCCATTGCATGGAACACTGTCGCTGGAAACGAATGGATCGTTCGTTTACACACCTTTAACGAATTTTCACGGTAACGATAGTTTCACATACCGCGCGAACGACGGTGTTACCAGCTCTTCTGTGGCGACGGCTACGATTACGGTGGCTCCGGTAAACGATGATCCCATTGCTCCAGGCGACGACTACATTGTAAATGAGGACACGATCTTGATTGTTTCCGCACCGGGTGTCCTGGCGAATGATTCGGACGTGGATGGGGATTTTTTGCGGGCGATTTTGCGCACAAATCCTTCACATGGAATCCTCGCGTTCAATACCAATGGATCGTTTATGTATACTCCCGCGGCGAATTATACGGGTCCGGACAGCTTTAGCTATCACGCTTCGGATGGTGTTACAAATTCGTTGGATGCCACTGTTAATATCACGGTAGTCCCGGTAAACGACCCGCCACTCGCGACAGATGATTCCTACGTCACAGCTGAAGACACGGTTTTGAACGTGCTTCCTCCTGGTGTTTTGACAAACGATCCGGACATCGACGGAGATAACCTTGTTGCGATATTGGTTTCGTTACCATCTCACGGGACTGTTTCGCTGAACACAAATGGGGCATTCGTCTACGCACCTGCATCAAATTACAACGGTGTCGACACATTTACTTACGTAGCGAATGATGGTTTTACGAATTCTGCTCTCGCAACGGTGATGATCAATGTCACGCCAGTGAATGATCCACCCGTTGCAGTGAATGACAGCTATAGCATTGGAGAGGATACGGCACTGAATGTCCCGGCTTCCGGTGTTCTTAACAATGATTCTGACATCGATGGTGATCCGTTGAGAGCGTTTCTTATGACGGGACCGCTTCATGGAGTTCTTAGCCTCAATACGAATGGATCTTTCAACTATGTTCCTGCTTCGAACTACAATGGTTCAGACAGTTTTACATATCGAGCATTTGATGGCAGTGCCAATTCGTCTGTTGCGACGGTGAATATTACAATCGGAGGACTGAACGATCCGCCGGTTGCAGTGAATGACAACTATAGCACTGTGGAAGATACGACGCTGAACGTGGTCGCGTCAGGGATCTTGACCAACGATGCTGACATTGATGGGAATAGTCTTACGGCAATTTTGGTTTCATCCGTAACTCATGGGACTGTTTCGCTTAGCGCAAACGGTGGTTTCAGTTATACGCCAACTGCCAATTACAACGGTCCGGATTCTTTTACCTACGTAGCAAATGATGGCATTACGAATTCCGCCATTGCAACCGTGACCATCAATGTCATCTCTGTGAATGACCCGCCGGTTGGAGTGAACGACAGCTACAATACGTTGGAAGATTTGCCTTTGAACGTTTCTGCATCCGGCGTTTTGACGAACGATGCGGATATTGACGGGGATAGTCTTGCGGCGATCTTGATTGCGCCGCCATCTCACGGATCTGTTGTGCTGAGCACGAATGGAGCGTTTGTCTACGCGCCGGTGTCCAATTACAACGGTTCGGATGCGTTTACTTACGTGGCAAACGATGGAGTTACGAATTCTGGTGTGACAATCGTGACGATCACAGTCATTCCGATCAACGATCCGCCGATTGCAGTGAATGATAACTACAGCACAGCGGAGGATACGGTTCTGAACGTCTCAGCTTCCGGTGTTCTGAGTAATGATTCTGACATGGATGGTGATCCGTTGAGGGCATTGCTTATGACGGGACCGATTCATGGAACTCTTAGTCTCAATACGAATGGATCTTTCAGCTATGTTCCAGCTTCGAACTACAATGGTTCGGATAGTTTTACGTATCATGCATTTGATGGCACCAGCAATTCGTCTGTCGCGACGGTAAATATCACCATCGGAGGAGTGAACGACCCTCCCGTTGCAGTTGATGATTTTTACAACATTGCGGAAGATACGACGCTGAACGTGGTCGCGGCGGGGATATTGACCAACGACACGGATATTGATGCAAACAGTCTTACCGCAATTTTAGTCAGCTCTTCATCTCACGGGACTGTTTCACTGAGTACGAATGGGGCGTTCATGTACACGCCGGCGGCAAATTACAACGGCCCTGACGCATTTACTTACGTGGCAAATGATGGTTTTACGAATTCTGCTCTCGCAACCGTGACCGTCAATGTCATCCCGGTGAACGATCCGCCGGTTGCAGTGAACGACAGTTATAGCACTGGAGAGGATACGACACTGAACGTCCCGGGTTCCGGTGTACTAAGCAATGATTCCGACATCGATGGTGATCGGTTGAAAGCGTTCCTGGCGGCAGCACCGCTTCATGGAACCCTTAGCCTCAATACGAATGGATCTTTCAGCTATGTTCCTGCTTCGAACTACAATGGTTCGGATGGTTTTACGTATCGTGCATTTGATGGCACTGCCAATTCCTCGATTGCGACGGTGAATATCACAATCGGGGGAGTAAACGATCCTCCGGTCGCGGACAATGACTCTTACAACACTGTGGAAGACACGACGCTGAACGTGGCTGCGGCAGGGATATTGACCAATGACACTGACATTGATGGGAATAGTCTTACGGCAATTTTGGTTTCATCTGCATCTCATGGGACTCTTTCGCTCAGTGCGAACGGAAGTTTTGTTTATACGCCTGCAGCAAATTACAACGGTCCAGACGCATTTACCTACCGGGCTAATGACGGGTTTACGAATTCTGCCATTGCAACCGTGACCATCAATGTCACTCCAGTGAACGATCCGCCGGTTGCAATGAACGACAGTTACAGCACTGACGAAGATGTGAATTTGAATATTTCCGCACCTGGCGTGTTGGGAAACGACACCGATACAGAAGGGGACCTTCTTAAGGCGGCCGTGGTGACGTTACCGGAACATGGTACGTTGACGCTCAATACGAACGGCTCGTTTAACTACACGCCAGCAGTTAATTATAATGGTCCTGACAGCTTTTCCTATCGCGCCACCGATGGATTGAGCAATTCTTTCCCCGCAACCGTCAGCATCACCGTCGTGCCGCGCAACGATGCCCCTGTTGCTGCAGCCGATAGTTTTTCCACTTCCGAGGATGTTACTTTGACCGTGCCGTTGCCGGGAGTGCTTTCCAATGACACGGACGTCGATGGCGATGTTCTCAAGGCGACGATTGGAAGCTTGCCGAGCCACGGCACGGTAATTCTCAATACTAACGGATCATTCGTATACGTTCCCGCGACAAACTACTACGGAACTGACAGCTTTACCTACCGCGCGAACGACGGGGTCACCAATTCTCCTTTGGCGACCGTTACAATCACGGTAACCAGCGTGAATGATCCTCCGGTCGCGAACAATGACAGTTATAGCACGCCGGAAGATGTTGCTTTAACGGTCCTCGCGCCGGGCGTGTTGCTGAATGACGGCGATGTCGATGGAAATATTTTGCGCGCGACCCTGGTGTCATCTCCATCGCATGGAACGGTGAGTCTCAGCACGAATGGTTCGTTCGTTTATACACCTGTTCTCAATTTCAATGGCAACGATAGCTTCACTTACCGTGCCACCGACAATGTCACCAGTTCCGCGCCGGCGACGGTAACGATTACCGTGACACCAAGGAATGATGCTCCGACGTTCAATGGCGATGGCGGTTACGTCGTTAATGAAGATTCCGGACCAGAATCCGTCCCTGGCTATGCCACAAACATCTCTGCGGGCGCTCCGGATGAGTCGTCGCAGCTTCTTACGTTCATTCTGACCAACAATAACAACGCGATTTTTTCCAGTCAGCCAACATTGACCCCGGCGGGAACTTTGAATTTCACGCCGGCGCCAAATGCTTTTGGAACCTCAATCGTAACCGCAATTCTTCAGGACAATGGAGGCACCGCCAATGGAGGAGCGAATACATCCGTTCCGCACACCTTTGTTCTTATTGTTAATCCGGTGAACGATCCACCTTCGTTTAATAAAGGGCCCGATCAATCGGTGAACCAGGGTGCTCCGGCGCAAACCATGGCGGGCTGGGCCACAGGCCTCAGTGTTGGCCCGGCAAATGAAAGCGAGCAGACAGCCAGTTTCCTGCTGGTTAATGACAATCCAGCGCTCTTTGCCGTGGCCCCGCAGATCAGTAATAACGGCTCGCTTACCTATACACCTGCGTCAGGGATGTCTGGCGTCGCGCATCTTTCAGTAGTTCTTCAGGACAACGGCGGAACTGCCAACGGAGGAATGGACACTTCGCCGGCTCAGGACTTTCTCATCACCATCAACGGACCCCCTGTTGCCACAATTATTTCGCCAACCAATGGCAGTGTTTTCATCGCCGGGACAACGATTCCAATTCTCTGCGACGCGACGGATGCCGACGGAACAGTGACAAATCTCGCCTTATTCAGAAATGGGGCTGTGATTTCAAATTTAACGCAGCCCTACCTTTGCACATGGGCTAATCCTTCTGCCGGCAATTATCATTTCACGGCCACGGCGACGGATAATCTCGGGCTGACTGGTGAAGCATTACCCGTGGATATCGCAGTGATTGAGCAACCACCTTTAACCATCCTCGTGCAGATTCATTTTAATCCACAAACGGGACTTTTTGAGCAAACGGTGCGCATTGGTAACCCGACGTCGTCTCCTTTTCCGGGCATACGAATATTTACCAGTAATCTCACGAACGGCGCGTCGCTTTACAACGCCAGTGGAACGTCGAACGGGGTTCAATATGCGCAATACAATTCCCCAATCCCGGCAGGACAAAGCGGAAACATGGTTTTGGAATATTATGTTCCGAGCCGTATTACGCCCAGTCCTGTTCTGTTCGCTCAAGTAGTGGCCCCGTCCGAAGAATTCCGTCCCACAGGCGCAGCCATGCAGATCACCAGGGCAATGATGCTTACGAACGGCACGATGTTGCTGGATTTCAAGACCCAAACGAATCGTTGCTATTACATTCAGTATTCGTCCGACCTGATCGAGTGGCGGACTGCGGGGCCGTGCATCATTGGGACGGGAAGCCACATGCAATGGCTGGACAATGGCCCTCCGAAAACCGATGCGTTGCCGTGTAATAAATCGTGCTGTGTCTACCGTCTTTTGCAGTTGCCTTAAGCACCTATGAAAACCCGGGAAGTAATCTATTTCGGATGCATTTGGATGGCGGGAACCTGCTGTTCATTTGCGGATACGGTTTGGGAATCCGGCGGCGAAAACTCGGGGTTGCGACAGAGAATGGGATTGAGCTACCGCATGAATTACAACATCTCGACGCGGTTTGGAAACGTCGGCGGATTTCGCGCTCGTACCAATCCCGGACCAGCGACAGGAAGCAACGTGGATCGAAATTACGACAATGGTTTTAACCGCGTCGATGTCAGTGGAAACGCGGGAGGGCAAACGTGGTATTGGGGATACAACGACGCCAGCCAGATTGTTGGTGATTCCGTAGTTATGAGCAGCCGTTCGTCGCCGGGCAGGGTGAGTTCAGAGGCATCGGACGATCCTCAGCATGGCTTTGAGGTGACTTATAATCTGGACCTCGGCGGTAAAAATGAATGGCGTTGGGGTGTTGAAGCGGCAGGGAATTACACCGCGATTAATATTTCCGATCGTCGCACCTTGAGTGGGCCGGTTCGAACTATCTCTGATGCGTTCGCTCTGAATGGTGTTGTTCCGCCCGTGGCTCCCTACGCCGGGACATTCAATGGACCCGGGGTGGTGATCGGTTCCACTCCAGCGCGATCGGTAACGACGACTTCAACGGGAGCAACAATTACAGGTTCACGCGAGATCGAGGCGGATGTCTTCGGCGTTCGTGCGGGTCCGTATTTTGAGTTTATGTTCGCGCCTCGACTGGCTGTTTCTCTAAGCGCCGGTCTTGCGATCGTGGAAATTTCCAGTGATTTCAACTTCAACGAGAACGTTACGATCTCCGGTCTGGGGACGCGTTCGCGTTCGGGGTCGGCTTCCGATGACGAAGTCCTCGCCGGTGGTTATCTTTCCGGTAATTTGTTGTGCAAGGTTTCCGATCGATTTTCCCTTTTTGGCGGTGTGCAGTTTTACAGTCTGGGAACGCATTCCCTCCAGGCCGGAAGCAAAACAGCTGAACTCGATCTCGAAAGTTCCCTCGGCGTCGTGCTCGGTGGCAGTTTTTCGTTTTAACAAAAGCCCCATAACCCGCAGAAATCCGAATCCGTATGAACATGGCCGCACCAGTCACTTGCGCTGACATAGATCAATACATTAACTATTTCCACATGTTGAGCAGTCGACGCATCCTGCTGATGGAGCCCGACGATTCCACCGTGGAAAGCGTTCAGGGCATGCTCATGAACAAACCGTTTGTGGTTACAGTGGTAAAAGTTGGACCCGAAGGTTTGCAGTGCATCATGAAGCAGGAGTTTGATCTTATTTTATGTGATATCTCCACGCGTCATTCGACCGGCGCCATGTTTTACCAGGCTGCCAGTCGTGTGCGGCCACATTTATGCGACCGTTTTGTTTTCATGAATGGCCACCATGGCAATCTCGAGGCAGCTTCGTTCGTCCGAAAAATCAATGGCGTGGTCCTTTGGAAGCCTTTTGAAACTCACGTGTTGCTGGAGACGATCGAACTCGTGCTGCGCAAATCGCGGCAGGGGACGCCCACACGTATGGGCATGTCGGCGTAGTATTCAGCTTCGCTCATGACCGATCAGGCCTCGCGCAATACGGCTTGGAGTTTCGTCTTGAACTGCTCGAGGAGTTTTTCGTGTGCAGCGTTGACTTCGGCGTCAGTAAGGGTCTTTTCCGCGCTGCGATAGGTGAGCGCATACGCGAGGCTCTTTTGTCCTTCGGGAATGTTTTTGCCACGGAAAACGTCAAAGAGTTCAACCGTTTCCAGGTTCGCTGCTTTCGTTTGTTTCACCACGTTCAAAACACTGTCGTGGCTCACCGTCTCAGGCACCAGCATGGCGACATCGCGGCGAATGGATGGAAATGCAGGCAACGCTTTGAACGATTTCCCCGTATTCCGGCGAGCCAAAAGCAATTCGAGGTTCAATTCCGCGAGGAATACGGCGTCGCGCAAGTCGTATTTTTTGGCAAGCGGAGGAAGTAGTTGTCCAAGCTCGCCGAGGACCATTTTCCCGAGATTGATGCTGGCCGATTCGAGAAACAACGCCGATTTTTCTTCTCGGCGATTGTAATTCATCCCGCGCATGCCGATGTTCTCAAAGAATTCTTCGAGTACACCTTTCAAGTCGTAGATGTCCAGCTTTGCATCACGATCGAGGCCGCCCCAGAAAAGGGGATTCCGTTGTCCGGTAATCGCCATGGCGAGGCGGCGTTCTTCTTTCGGCTTGCCGTTGTCGTTCGTGAAGACGCGGCCGATTTCGAATAGCGCGACGTCGTAATTCTTGCGGCTCACATTATGACGCAACGAATCGAGCAAACCCGGCAGAAGACTTGGACGCAGCACATTCATGTCGCTGCTGAGCGGATTCGCCAGCGCCTGGATCGCGGTTTCGGCAACGACATATTTTGCGGACGTATCCGAAATCAAAGTCTGCCCCTGCGCTTCATTCAGTCCGAGCGCCAACATGACCTTTCGCGCTTCGGCGAGTTCATCGAAGACTTTGTCGAAAGCGTTTGCACCAATCGCACCGCGTGGTGGAGTAGAGGGAACCTTATCGATCCCATACAACCGCACGACTTCCTCGATCAAATCCGCTTCGCGTTTCATGTCCACGCGGAAGGTCGGAATTCGCATTGTGCAAAACTCTTCTCCGTTGCGAACGACCGTTTCGAGTCCCAGGCGATTCAGTGACTCAATCTGCTGTTTCGCGGGAATATGAAGGCCAAGCAGTTCATCTGCTTTTTGGTGACGCAAAGATATTTCTTTCGGCTGGAGTGGGACGGGGTAGGCATCGACGGAAGTGTCGAGCAACTGTCCGCCTGCAGTTTCCAAAATTAATTCCGCACAACGACGGCTCGCCCAATCGCAGATCCCCAGGTCGCCGCCACGTTCGAAGCGATAAGAAGAATCAGTGCGAATCTCGAGCTTCTTCGAGGTCGCGCGAATGTTCTGCGGTTTGAAGTAAGCGCTCTCAATCAGGACATCCACTGTCTTGTCATTGATTTCCGAATTCTGTCCCCCCATGACTCCTGCGAGCGCCACGCCTTTGGTTTCATCGGCGATTAACAACATCTGGTTGGACAAAGTATGTTCTTTGTCGTCGAGGGTTTTGAATTTCTCACCTTCTGTAGCGCGACGAACGACGATCGTCGGAGTCTTTCCTGAGCTCGCCTGCAGAAGATGATAATCAAAGGCGTGCAATGGTTGTCCGACTTCGAGCATGACGTAGTTCGTCACATCGACGACGTTGTTGATGCTACGCAAACCCACTTTCTCCAACGTGCTCTTGAGCCAGGCAGGGCTAGGGCCAATCTTTACCCCGCGCACAAGGCGGGCAGTGTAACGTGGACACAACTCCGCGTCATCGATACGAACCGAAACATAGGTGCCGATTGGTTCGTTGCTTTGCGCGGCAAAACCAACGTCAGGAATCTTCAGAGGATTTCCAGTAAGCGCAGAAATTTCGCGCGCAATTCCAATCACACTGTTCCAGTCCGGACGGTTCGGCGTGATTTCCAAATCGTAAATGACGTCGCCGCTGCTGCGTCCGAGGTATTCGGCAAACGGCTTGCCGACGGGCGCATCGGGTGGCAGCAATAAAAGACCATCGACCTCGTCAGGCAAGCCGAGTTCCTGCGGAGAGCACATCATCCCCTGGCTGGTGACACCGAAAACTTTGCGTTCCTTGATGACGAACGGTTCTTTTTCACCAGCTTTCAACGGCAGCGCGAAATTCGGGAGTATCAACGGCACCTTGTCACCCGCATTATGGTTCTGCGCGCCGCAGATAATCGTGCGTTCCATTTTGCCGTCGTCGACCTTGCAAAGAGAAAGCTTATCGGAACCAACGACTTTGTCTTTACTCAGGATTTGCGCGACGACGACTCCCTCAAATTCGCCGCTGACCTTTTGGACGCCTTCGACTTCGAGGCCGAGCATTGTGAGACGCTCGGTCAGTTCCTCGGGTGACCAGTTGAAATCGACGTATTGCTTGAGCCAATTCAGTGTGACTTTCATTTTGCGCGTGGAAACATAATCAGGTCAGCCAGTCCTACCAAGTGAAAACCTCACTGATCTTTGCCCCGCGAAGCGACACATAGGTAAAAGCACCCGTCTGCCTGATATTTCCGGGAACCTTTTCCTCTGGCATCCCTCACATAGAGAAAATCGTATTCTTGAAGTTGCTATGAAATTGACGCTGCTGACTCGTTTGGTTGTATGTGTTTTAAGCTACGCTGGCGTTATTTCTGCGAAATCGGCTGATTTTTCTGTCACAACACCCGATGGGCAATTTGCCTTCAAAATTAATGGTACAGACAGTCCGAATCTAACCCTCGAGCGTGGAAAAACCTACACTTTTGAAATCGATACCTCTGATTTTCATCCTTTTCACATTCAAAGTCCGGGCACCGATGTGAACGACATCAGTTCCGGGATTATTACTTATACCGTGCCGACAAATGCCGCCAATTATTACTACAACTGTGTTTTTCACGGTGACGACATGCGCGGCGAAATTTTCACGGTTCCACCTCCGCCCCCGGCCGATTTTCATGTGAGAACCCCCGATGACCAATTTGCTTTCCAAATCAATGGCACCAATAGCCCGACGCTAACGCTCGTGCGCGGGCATACTTATACTTTTGACGTCCAAACCACGACCGGATTCCATCCGCTCCACATCGAAAGTCCTGGGGTGGACGTCAACAACATTGATACAGGGATGATCAACTACACGGTGCCAACGAATGCGGCCAACTATTATTATAATTGTGCCTTTCACGGAAATATCATGCGCGGAGAAATTGTGACGGTGGCGCCGTCCGCTCCCGTGGTGAAGTTGCTCACCATCAATGTCAGCAGCAACATTGTGCTGACCTCGACCAACGCAAGCAGCTTAACCCTCACTCCTGAGTTTACGACAAACCTCGGGTCGACGAATTGGTTCGCGTTGAGCGTTCAAACCAACCGTTTCGCTAATGGTACGAATGAAATTATTTGTGGGCGGCCGGCAGGAAATAATCTTTTTATTCGCGTGCGCGGACAGTAGTCTTGTCCTCTTACAGATTTGGTGAACCGGGCGTTTGTTACACAAACAGGAGTAGCAAGCTAAGTACGTCCGGTTCACCATTCTTCTTTTGCCCCTGTTTATACCGATTGAGAGAATCCCGGTTTGGCAATTTTACAATTTCGTGACATTTCCTTTCCGGGCGTGTCCTAATGTCTGGGTTCACTCGACATGGACGTCGCCAAACACAATCGGAAGCCAACTTTCTTCTGGCATGGCCTTTTGATTGTCCTGCCTGTAATCGCGCTGGCCGTGATGGGGGTAATTTTTCTGCAACAGGACAAAGCGTTGCTGGTGCAACAAGCGAAGGAGAATTGCCAGCGCCTCTCGGATGAAATAGGCCGTTACATTGCTTCCCGTCTTCAAACGCAAATCGCGGCGCAGAATGGCTATTCACTGGCGAAGCCCTGGCAGGTCGATCTCGACAGGCCTCGGTATATTCGGTCCGAATCTTCATACGGAAATGCAAAGAAGGTGGACATCTATTCAATCCCATTGCAGCCCTATCGGGAACTGATCGAAAATCATGTTCGTTCGGGAATTGATGCCAGCTTTCATGGCCCGGTTGTTTCGTTAACCGGTGATTTGTTAGACCCTCCGTCCTACTCCGAAATTCCCAGTCCACAGGACGATCCCACCGAATTCTTATCTCCTGCGCAACGACAGGTGTGGGAAAATTCTCCGGGAAATGCAGCGAGCCTCGAAGCATTTTTACAAACCCATCCGCCTGAGCCGTTCCAATCCCGAGCGAAGTTTTCAGTCGCCGTTCTGAGCAGGACAAACCCAATCGTAGCCAAACGTCTTTTTGACGAAGTCCTGCAAAGCTCGAATATCGTTTTGACCGCAAGCGGACTGCCGCTATCCCCGTTGGCTGCCCTGGAACTGATGCGTCTCGAGGTGAATCTGGCTGGAACGAATCGAGACGGTGAAACCTTTAAGGACCTCAAGGACAGTGTCCTGACGCTGGCGACAATGGCAGTCAAACGTCCATCATCGTTATCTCCTGCGCTCCTGGAGGAGGCAATGAGTGTTGGCCAACGTTTCTTCCCGGATACGATGGGAAAAATAAAAGATCAACGGGCGCGCTGGGAACAGAATCAATGGCTTTATACCTTTTACGAGGAATTGCGATCGTCGGGGCAATTTCATCCGGAAGCATGGATGGAACCCATTGTGTTTTGGGTAATATGGGCCGGCGAAAACCGGTTGGTTAGCGTCAATCCAGTTAAAGAGAAATCATCCGAAAACATTGTGGGCTATGAGATGTACGTCGTTGCGGAGTCGCTGGCTGAAACGGCAGTTCTGGAAATGCTTGACCAATCGCGGATCCGTTTGCCTCCCTACGCTTCAATCAGTTTCGAGCTATTTGGAAAAGCGTTTCCCAAACAAAATCGTTCGCCCAAAGAGTTTCCTTACCCGGTAAGCGGTCCATGGCTGGATCTTGGCCATGTCGGCTATATTGACCTTCTGAGCAAGACTAAGGTTGAGCCGGGCATTCCTTACAATTTTGTCCTCACGGAGACGCAGATTCCAAAAATTACCAATGCTACGGAAATATTGTCGGAAACTGTGGAGATCTGGGAAGCACCTCGTTATCTCCTGGAGGCTTTTGATGCCAAAGGGATGAGGGTTCCGGGATTTAAAATTCAAATTCGGATGGCCCAGCCAAAAGAGCTTTTCGTCATTCAACAGAAACGGGTTTGGATGTTTGGTTCACTGATCGCGGTTGCGGTCACCGTGGCTTTAATTGGTTTCGTCTCCGCCCGCCGCGCTTTTCATCGTCAACTCCGATTGAATGAAATGAAGAGTAATTTCGTTTCGAGTGTTTCTCACGAGCTGAGGGCTCCGATCGCATCGATTCGTTTGATGGCGGAAGGGCTCAAGCGGGGAAAAATCTCGGAACCTCCAAAGCAACGGGAATATTTCCATTTCATCATGCAGGAATGTCGGCGGCTGTCGTCCTTGATTGAAAATGTTCTGGATTTCTCGCGGATAGAGCAGGGGAGAAAGCAGTACGAGTTGGAACCGACCGACGTGGTAAAGCTCGTAAGCGAAACCGTGAAGGGAATCGAGCCTTACGCTGAAGAAAAACAGGTGCGCCTCGAATGGTCGAATACCTGTGGCCAGGAGAACCTTCAGGCAACGATGGATGGTCGTGCAATTCAACAGGCGTTGATCAATCTGATCGACAACGCCATCAAGCATTCCTCCAACGGAGCAGCGGTCAAAGTGGAGTTGGGATGCAATAGTCATTCACTTTACATATCAGTGCAAGACGGTGGCCCCGGGATTCCGGCAAAGGAACATGAAAAGATTTTTGAGCGGTTTTATCGCTTGGGTTCTGAACTAAGACGCGAAACGCAAGGTGTGGGTATTGGCCTGAGTATCGTGAAACATATTGTGGAGACACATCGCGGAAAAATTGCCGTTGAAAGCGAGGTTGGGAAGGGAAGTCGTTTTACTATTAACGTTCCGCTGGAGGCTCAACGATGATCAAACAGGAAGAAAGCGATGCTTTCTTGTTTTCATCAACTATTCTATGTCTCGCATTCTAATCATTGAAGACGAATTGCCGATGCGGACGGCACTAAAGGATTGCCTCGAAGGTGAGGGGTTCCGTGTGATCACGGCAAATGACGGCGAGAGCGGTTTACAGAAAGCGGTTGATGAGAAACCCGACCTTGTCCTTCTTGATGTAATGATGCCGCGCCTTGATGGCTACGCCGTTTGTTGTGAGTTGCGTCGCATGGGGCAAAACCTTCCTGTCCTGATGTTAACCGCAAAGGGACAGATTGAAGATCGAGTGACGGGCCTCGATGCCGGAGCAGATGATTACCTTTCGAAACCTTTCAGTACGGATGAACTCCTTGCCCGTATCCGTGCGATTCTTCGTCGCACCCAGCGACAGCAAAAACTTCCGTCGACTTTCCACTTCGGCGACGTCGTAGTGGATCTGGTTCGTCAACAGGCTTCACGAAAAAGGGAAGCGCTTCACCTCACCGCCAAGGAATTCGCCATGTTGCGTTTGTTGGTGGAAGCGAATGGGGAGCCGGTTTCACGAGAACGTTTTCTCGACGTCGTCTGGGGGTATGCTGCTTTTCCTACGACGCGAACAGTTGACAATCATATCGCGAGTTTGCGTGGAAAAATTGAAAACAATCCGAACGAACCCCAATGGATCAGGACCGTCCATGGGGTGGGTTATCGGTTGGATACCGAAACACCGATCCAGTGAAAACAAACACCGTTTTTACAAAACCATGACAACCGACGGCTTTGAATCTTGCAGAATGCTGAGATTGGGACTGAAACAATGAAAACGAAATTCCTGTCGGCTTTTTTCTTCGCCGGAGTGTTGATGGTAAATGCGGCGACAACCAATGAACTCAGCGGCATCCTGCAACGCGGATTGTTCGAGGAGGAGGCGAATCATAACCTGGACGCCGCCATCGAGGCTTACCAGGGTGTTGTGACACAATACGACAAAGACCGAAAACTTGCAGCAACCGCAATTTTTCGGTTGGGCGAATGTTATCGAAAGCAAAATAAGTTGAGCGAAGCCCGTGCCCAATATCAAAGGGTGATACGCGATTTTTCAGATCAAAGTATTCTAGTGGAAATGTGCCAAAAGGCAGTGGGTGCGAGGTCAGGAGTCAGCCCATTGCCTGTAGCGAGCACGAATGGTCTCGAAGTAATTGTTGATAATCGTCAGGCGGAGTTCACCGGTCAATGGTTAATGAACCAGGGAGCAGTAGATAAATACGGTCCGGATTATCAATTTAGTGCGTTTAGTGGAACACCACAGGGATTTGAAGGCGCGCCTGCCAAGGAGACAGTCTCTCAACTTAAAAAACAAATTTCCGAGACAACAGCTACATTTCGCCCAAACCTACCAGTGGCAGGGGCCTATGACGTCCAGGTCTGGCATACCCGGGGAGAAAACCGAGCGACCAATGCGCCGTGGCTCATTGTTTTTGCTGGGGGTGAAGAGACTGTTTTTGTCAATCAACGGACCAATGGCGGCAAATGGTTGACCATTGCCAAAAATAAAATGTTCCGGGCGGGAACGAACGGGTACGCCCGGCTCTCGGGCAAAACTGGAGCAACGGCGCCGGCAGGGATAGTTGTAGTGGCAGATGCAGTACGGTTCGTGCGAAGCGGTTCTGAAGTTGGTGTGGAGACTACGGATACTCGCGTCAAACAATTGACAGAACTGGAAAACCTTCGCATGCAAACCATGTCAGACGCCAAAGAAACAGAAATGATTCTTCAAAAGCTCAGTGAGCTTCCGCTGAAGAATATACGAACCGTGCTGCCGACGTTGTTACACGATCAGCAATTGGAAGGTATGCTTCAAAAAATCGCCCAGTCAGAAGTGGATCTCGCTGCGATGAAGATAAATCTTGGTAAAGAACATCCTGATATAAAAAGGGAGGAAGCTGTTCTTAAAGTGCTGAATGAACAGGTGGACAGCAAAGTGGAGGCCCTAATGACGGCGATGAGGGTGCGACTTGCCTCCGCACAGGCAAAACTGAAGGACCTGAACGATCAAAATCGCAGCAGCAACGTGCGAACTGCATTCACACAGAAAGTATCAGCCGGCGTTTCAAAAACAACCAATGCTCCGATGACAGACGCTGAGGAACAGGAAATTCGCCGTATCCAGGCCCTCGTGAAGGATAGCCCCGATTTGATTAACGCTCCGGGCCAGAACGGCACTTTTATGCACCAGGCGGTACGAGATGGACGGTTAAACATGGTTAGGTTTCTCCTTGAAAGTGGTGCAGAAGTGGATCCTCGCGATAACGGAGGCATGACCCCGTTACACATGGCTGCTCTCTACGGACACAAGGCAATTGCCGAACTGTTGCTTGAGCATCACGCGACAGTTAACGCTCAAACGAAAGAATGGAATAAGACACCCCTCCACCTTGCAACGGAGAAACGTTATAAGACCGTAGTTGATGCTCTGGTAAATCATGGTGCAGACGTAAATCTCCAAAATTCGTTGGGGGAAACACCACTTCTTCTTGGTGTAGCCTCTCGCGCCATTGTTGAGGCGCTTCTTGCTAAGAACGCCAATGTGAATCTTCGTTCCAAGCAGGGATATTCACCCCTGCACGGGGCAGTTCACAATCCTGAGGTTGTTAAAATGTTGTTGGCACGAGGTGCTGACGTAAATGCCGTGGCGCAAGATGGACCGACAGCGCTGCATGCAGCAGTTTTCGCCGGGAATATTCCCAGTGCTGAATTACTTCTAAACGCACACGCCGAGATCAATAAGACTAACAATGCGGGCGAAACTCCCGTGTATCAGGCAGCATTGCGTGGAGATCGTGAGATGGTGGAGTATCTCCTCGCAAAGAATGCTGATCCCTCTTTAAAGGACCGATATGGTCGCACACCGTTGTTTGTAGCCTCCGCTAAAGGTTTTTTAGACGTGCTCCAGTTGCTCCTATCCCACAATGCCGATCCGAATGAAATTATGTCTGATCGATGGTCTCCTTTGCATGTCGCCTCGAACAACGGCCGCAAGGAAATCGTTGAAAATTTACTGAAACATGGCGTCTCTATCAATCCACTCGCTCAGAAAGATATGACACCATTGGATGTTGCCATGGGAGCGGCGAGAAATGCGTGCGACAACAATCCAATTCATTTTCCTGACTCCAGTCGTTACCGAACTGATCCATTTTCATTCCAGGACATTGTTGCCATTTTGAAGGCACATGGGGCTAAAATTGGACAGGATGTTCTACGAACGAATTATATTTTTTGGGGAAGAAACCAACAATTCTTCCCCTTGCTTGAAAAAGGAACCAATAACCATAATCAACTCACGTTGCTGGAGTTTTGCGGCCTTGTGAATTGGTCGTCGTTGCCTTTTCCTGATTTAAAACATGTCACGATTGCACGTTTCGACTCAGTGTCCGGAAAAGAGGCTACAATCGACGTGGACCTGGAGTCGGTTCTGGCTTCACGTGACTGCTCCGATGTTCAATGGCTGCAATGGGGAGATAAAGTATTGATTCCAGAAAAGGATCATCCCGTGACCCAGTCGTGGCTCGGCTTGCCGACAGAACAGGCCGAATTCATCGCAAAATGCAACACTCGTAAAGTCACCCTTCGGGTGAAAGGCGAAGACTATCGACTTCATTTAGGAACCTTTGCGGACAAAATCAGAAGCATCGTAACCGGAGCGGCGGCGGAAGCCGGGGAAAAGAAGAAAAGCGGTTTAGAGAAAGTGGTTGTGATCAATGATGCAAAATTTTTCCTCAGCAATATTTTAACTCGTTCCGAGTTGCTGCGCTCGTCATCAGATACAACAAAGGTCAAGTTGAAGCGGGTTGATCCGACAACGGAACAAGCTGTGGAATGGATCACAAATCCTTTTTCATCAAAAAATGATTTTTGGGTGCGGGAAGGAGACGTGATCGAAGTTCCCGAGAAGCAATAGTATAAAATTGTTCCCGTCTTTAAGGTTCCTTATCACCTAATGACGGGATAGGTTTTCGGAAATGCGGCAGATTTTTTTGGCAGTAGTGGCGAGTGTTGTGCTTTTTGCTTCCGGTTCGATGACGTTTGGAAAATGGCCATTTGCCATGCCAGATCCAAAAGTTGGCTACGCCACTGATCACCTCATCATCAAGTTTCGAAGATCTGCCGAAACCGTGGCCAAATTTCACGGCACCAACGGACTTGCCGCCATTACACGCGAATTGAATGTGGCGGACGTGGAAGTCATCGACGCGTTCCCGGAGATTGAGCCGGAAGAGAAGTTTAATTTCGAACGATTCAAATTCCTTGCCCTGAAAGGAAAGGCCAAGCCGAATGAGGTGATTAAGCGGCTTACTGACAATCCGCTCGTCGAGTATGTGGAACTGGATCATGTCGGAACCGGCGGAGCTACTGTTCCAGCCGATCCCAATTATGGTTCGCAATGGCATTTGCCAAAAATCAGCGCGCCTGCGGCATGGGATACGACGACGGGTTCAACCAATGTGATCATTGCTGTTCTCGACACCGGGCTGAATAATTCCAACGGAGAATTCACTGGGCGCACCGTGGCAGGATACGATTTTGCCAACAATGATTCTGACCCCGCCGATGATTACGGACACGGCACTGCCGTCGCCGGCGTGATCGCAGCAAATGCGAACAATGGAGTGCTCGTAGCTGGCATGGATTGGAAATGCAAAATCATGCCGGTGAAAGTCCTCGATGCGAACAATTCAGGATTCTATTCCTGGTGGACTGCGGCTTTGAATTGGGCTGTTTCACATGGCTGTAAGGTTGTAAACCTTTCCGCTGGCGGCTCCTCTTCGGACGCGACTTTAACCCAGGCAATTCTTAACGCGATTTCCAATAACGTTATCTTTGTGACTATCACTCACAATGATGGCGCAGGTACCATTCGTTATCCCGGAAACCTGACCAATTGCATCACGGTGGGGGCCACCGATGCCTCCGATCGCCGTACGAGTTTTAGCAACTATGGTCCTCAGATCGATTTGGTCGCACCGGGAACGAACATTTATACAGTTTGGTACAGCGGAGGACTTTCCTTCTGGTGGGGAACTTCCTTCTCTGCTCCGCAGGTCAGCGGAGTAGCTGGTCTTTTAGCAGCGCTCAATCCAGCAATCACTCACGAACAGGTGCAGACCTTGTTATGCGCGGGCGCGGAAGACCAACTTGCAGATGCGAATGACACTGCTGGATTTGATAACTATCATGGCTGGGGACGACTTAACGCTTACAATACATTATTGTTGGCGCAGACGCGGGCAAGTGCTACGCGCTCAAACAGCAACACGATTTTGTCCTGGCGAAGTCCGACCAACGCCGCGAGTCGTCAGCCGTATCGAATTGACTACGCCAATGCCGTTACTGGTCCGTGGACTACGTTGAATTCATCCACCAATTTTACCTACGGAACAACAAATACGACGTGGAAAGATAATGGAACAGAGACGGGCGGGCTGCCGACCACGAATCGGTTTTATCGCGTAAAAGTGGTAAGGCAATAAACAAATTTATTTCCAAACGGTCTGGCGGCCGATCGCTTTTACTTTGCCTTGTGCCAGCGCTGCTACGCACTCCGGATATAATTCTCGCTCAGCTTCCTGGATGCGCGCGTGCAACGTTTGTGCGGAATCGCCAACCAAAACAGGAACCGTCTGTTGACCGATGATCGGGCCCGTATCCACACCTTGATCCACAAAATGAACAGTGCATCCGGTCACTTTGACGCCGTAGTCGAGGGCCTGTTTCCACGCCGCCAATCCTGGGAATGCAGGCAACAGGGAAGGGTGAATGTTCACCACTCGGTGCTCGAATACCCGGAGGAATTCGCCTTTCAGGATTCGCATGAAACCGGCAAGGACGATTAAATCGATATTCTCTTTTTCCAGGATGGCAAGCAGGTTGCGTTCTGCTTCTTCATCTAATTTGGTGCGAAACTTACCGGGTGCAAAATACTGGGCTTTCAATCCACGGTCCCGAGCGTGATTGAGAATTCCTGCGGTTTCGACATCGCTCAGGACGATCCCAATCTGTGCGGGGATCTGTCCAGAAGCGCAGGCATCAGCAATGGCCACCATATTGGAGCCCTTACCGGAACCGAGAATACCGAGTCGAAACGTTTTCGTTTGAGTCACGCGATTGTTCTTACCCTTGAAGCGTCCTTCTGCAAGCGAAACTTCTGGATTCCCTTCTTGCCCCAGACGTCGAGTCCCCCTAATTTCCCCACCGTGAAGCTCTCCGTCAAAAGTGATTATGCGGCTCGTGCAGTCCTGTGGCTGGCGCGGCATTATCATGATCCGGCGCCCAAACGCGTGGAAGACATGGCGTCAGAACAACACATTCCGCCCAAGTATCTGGTCCAGATTCTGATCGAGTTAAAGTCCAATAACATCGTGAAAAGCCAGCGAGGAAAAGAAGGGGGCTATCTTTTGGCTCGTTCGCCTTCTGAGATTACGCTGGGGGATGTTTTGCGAAGCGTTTACGGCGAGGTATTTGATTCACCTGCGATCAATGACGCTGAATGTCCTGCCGAATTGCGAACGGCGTGGAAAAAAGTGCAGCAATCCGTTACGGACATGGCCAATACGATTACGTTTCAAAAGCTCCTCGAGGATTCGGTGGAGAAAGAAAAAATGTACTACATTTAGCGCCTCGGGGTTGTTCCGTCCCGTCCGTCCTTCCAGTTCCGTTTTCAAAGTTTGAAATTCATTTTCGAGCGCGGGCTTTGAATAGGTTTTTAGTTATCCCTGGGGTCCAGTCTTGCGGAACGTCCGGCGAGGTTTAAGTTGCACGAGGAGGAAAGAATGAATTCATCAGAATTGCTTGCTATCGCTCGTTTATTGGTTGCCCCGGGTAAAGGCATTCTTGCCGCTGACGAAAGTACTCCCACGATCACGAAACGCTTTAAAGCTCTGGATTTGCCTTGTACAGAAGAAACACGTCGCTCCTACCGTGAAGCGCTTTTTACGACAGGGGGATTGGGGGAATTCATTTCGGGTGTAATCTTGTTTGATGAGACCATTCGACAAAAAACGCGCGAAGGAATTCCTTTTCCCGAGGTTCTCAAACGCGAGCAGATTATTCCTGGAATTAAGGTCGATAGAGGCGCCAAACCATTGGCCAATTTTCCTGGTGAAAAGGTTACCGAGGGTCTGGATGGATTACGCGATCGTCTCACGGAATATCGGAACCTCGGAGCGCGTTTCACAAAATGGCGAGCCGTGATTGTCATCGATAAGCAAATTCCAACACAGGGTTGTATTCGAGCGAACGCACATGCGTTGGCGCGATTTGCGGCGCTGAGCCAGGAGGCCGGCCTGGTTCCTGTCGTCGAACCCGAGGTCCTGATGGATGGCCAGCACTCCCTTGATGAGTGTGAATGTGCCACGGAATTGACTTTGAAGATTGTGTTCGATGAGCTGTTTCAGCAGCGGGTGGTGCTTGAGCAAATCCTCTTGAAAGCAAGTATGGTGATTTCCGGAAAAGAAGCGCCTCGGCGAGCGACGTCCAGCGAAATTGCTGAGAAGACGTTGCGTTGTCTCTCGAGAAGCGTTCCGACTGCCGTTCCTGGCGTCGTCTTTCTTTCCGGCGGCCAAAGCGCCGTTGAAGCGACAGACAACCTCAATGAATTGAATCGAATTGGTGCTGTCCCCTGGCAATTAAGTTTTTCCTTTGGTCGGGCATTACAAACTCCGGCAATGCAGGCGTGGAAGGATTCCAGCCAAAATCTTTTGCCGACGCAAACGGCGCTTTTCACCCGCGCCAAGTTAAATGGGCTTGCCCGATATGGACACTATTTTCCCGAGATGGAAAAAGAAGGCGAGCCTGCCCCGGTTTGACTTTCTATTTCCTTTTTCGGAAGAGCAGGGTGACTGATTTGCTTTTCTTTTCGAGAACCTGATCCATCAGACATTGTCGCGGAGATTTGTCCGGACGCCAACGAAGCAATCTCGTGCCGTGCCTGAATCGATCTGCGCTGAAATGATCGTACGATACCTCGACAACGAGGTGGGGTTTGAGCGGTTTCCATTCGGCAGATCGTGCCGTGCTCCATCGACTGGGACCGCCCGGTGCGCGTCCGGTGAATCCTGGCGGTTGAACAAGCGCTTCAAGGGCTTTGGTAAGTGCCGGCCGTTCCGTGCTTTTTAACCCGGAAGTGAATCCAACGTGATGCAACAAACCATCATCATCGTATAATCCCAGCAAGAGCGAGCCTACGACCGGCTTTTTTTCAGCGTAACGAAAGCCTCCCACTACACAATCGACTGTCCGAATGCGTTTAATCTTCTGCATTCCTTCGCGATTTCCGGACTCATAAGGCAAATCGAGGCGTTTGGCGATAATACCGTCGAGGCTCGGGCCAGAGCCTTTAAACCATTTTCTGGCGGCGGCAATTTTTTGTGTCGCCGGGGAAATCCGAACGGTTTCACTGTCCTTGAAATAGCGGGTCCAGAACCGCTCCAGTTTCGGTCTCCTTTTTTCAAGTGCTTCTTTCACCAAGGAATTACCGTTTTCATCGACGAGAAGATCGAAGGTGATGAACCATGCGGGATGTTCTTTGGAAAGTTTTGTGACCCGACTGGCTGCGGGATGGATGCGTTGGAGTAGATCGTCGAAGGAAAGATGGTTTCCAGCCGGAATGACAATTTCCCCGTCCAGGACAAATCGCCTCGCTTTGGACGCTTTGAGGTGATCGACAATTTCGGGAAAATATCGCGTCAATGATTGTCCAGACTTGGATTGGATTTCGACTTTACTTCCGTCGCGGAAAGCAAGCCCTCGGAACCCATCCCATTTGGGCTCATATTGCCATTCGTCGCCTTCGGGGATTGCTTCTACCGACAAGGCTTCCATCGGTGCGAAAGGGCTGTTGATTGGCAGGCTCATGCCGAAAAAAAGAGCGGACGGCAACCCGTCCGCTCCGAATGTTTTCTAATGAAGGTGCATTAATGGATCCGTTTGCTTCGAGGTTCTGTAAACGTTTCAGGTTTTACTTCGCGACCGCGTATCTCCCCGCGCCATTCGCCAGTTTCCTGGCCTCGTGCTTCAATGAATTCCTTAAAACGCTTCAAGTCACCTTCTACCTTTCCCGATACCAGCCCGAGTGCATCCCCGGTTTTTTCGAGTGCGCCCTCAGGTTGATAACTCAACCGGAGGGTTATTCGTGTCGAGGCAGCGTCAATGGATTCAAAGCTGACTTCACCTGAGTTTTTTGCGCCACTCATGGATCGCCATGCGATGCGCTTATCAGGCACTTGTTCAAAAATTTCTGCGTCCCATTCTTTCTCTTTGCCCCCGATGTTGGCTTTCCAATGCAGGCGTTTGTCGTCGAGTTGAGTTACTTGTTCGACTCCTTCCATGAATTTCGGAAACTCTTCGAATTGCGTCCATTGATTGTAGACGGTAGCAACCGGAACTCTTACATCAATTGTCTTGGTGATAATTTCCATAACATCCTCCTTTGGTTCTGATTTGTGTCGACCTGTAAAAATGAAACGAACGAGACGAATTGCGTCGTCCCGTTCGTTTGCTGTGATACCAAATTATTTCTGATCGTTTTCGTGGTGCGATTTTTCATCGCTGGACTTGCTTTCAGCTCCAGCAGGTTCATTCACCTTGGCTCCTGTCGCACCGGCGAGATTTTCGGCGGTCTGGAGATGTTCCCGCAATTTTGGCAATGTTTGTTGCGCGAAACCTTTTACATCAGAGTCTTCGCCTTTGTTGGCCGCCTTTTCGAACTCCTTAATATCTTTTTGGTGATCCTTCACCATGTGTTCGACATACATGCGATCGAATTCCGCGCCGGAAAGTCCCCGCAAATGATCAAGCATGCGCTGGTTCTTTTTGCTGATTTCTTTATCCAGTTCGACGCCTTTTTGCTGGGCAATCTGTTGCAGTTGTTGGTTTGCCTGCTCGTGGTCCTGCACGAGCTTTTGAGCGAACTGTTTTAATTCAGCATTCTGTGCTTTTTCCTGTCCGAGTTTGCCCATTTCGACTTCTGCCATGCCGCCTTCCGCGGCTTCCTTGATGAATTTCTTGTCTGTATGCGACAGGTCAGCTTTACCGCTGCTTGACTTCGTTGAAGAATCGCTGGCCGGGTCGGCGGCCCTGACGATTCCCGTTCCGATCAACCCGGCCGAGATCACGGCGATAAGTAATTTTTGAGTGCTTTTCATAATCCTTCCTTGTTGAGTTTCGTTGGGCGCATTCGCGCCGGTCTGAGGGAAACTATGCTTGAACGTCTGCTGATCAATTGGGTGCCTCCCGCGATCTGAGGTCGGAGAAAAGCGCAGTGGAATACTTTCTTTTTCTCTGCCTTCGGATAAAGGTTGGGAATGCCAGAACTTGCTGAGGTTGAATTCTTTCGCAAACAGTGGGATGTGGGACTGAACCAGAAAATTCTTGCCGTTGATATCCACGGTCAGAAAAGAACATTCCGCGGCGTTGATAGGGCGAAATTAAAAGAAGCCTTGATCAACGCTACGTTCACCGAATCCATGGCACACGGAAAGCAAATGCTGTTTCGGTTTTCAAAAGATGTGTGGCTGGGAATTCATCTCGGAATGACGGGGAAATTGCGCTCTGACTCGGCGGTTTTTTCCATCGGAAAGCATGATCATCTCGTTTTGAGGCAGAAAAATCAGTCCCTGGTGTTTCGTGATCCACGGATGTTCGGTCGTGTGCAATTTCACGTTGGTAAGGAAGAGCCAGAATGGTGGGCAAAACGCGCGACGGACCTGTTGTCGAAGAAATTTTCCCGATCGTTCTTACAGGAGATTCTTTCCCGTCATCGAAGAGCGCCATTGAAGGGCTTGTTGTTAATGCAACATCGTTTCCCGGGGATTGGTAATTGGATGGCTGATGAAATTTTGTGGCAAACAAAGATCAATCCGAAGACGCGGGCAGGGGAGTTGGAACCGGGCACCATCGCGAAATTGCACGAACGGATTCAGTTCATTTGTGCTGAATCTTTGCGGGTGATTGGAAAGGATTTTTCGGATCCCCCGAAGGCGTGGTTGTTTGGTTATCGTTGGCGAAAAGGTGGACACTGCCCCAGATGCAAAGCAGCGTTAAAGCATGCCACTGTCGCAGGTCGAACGACGTGTTGGTGTCCGAAATGCCAGGTTGAAAGTTAATCATCAGTGTCGTTTGGCGGTTGGGGCTAGTTTTTTGACACTTGCCGGGGCGGACGGATCGGTTGATTCCAGCCAATGCTTCGCCGCCTGACGCATTGTTTCCGCGTCGGAACCCACTCCGATCAAAGAATAAAAGTTTCTTCCTGCAACTTGATCGTTTGGCAGCGCGAACATATCCATGCCACAAGGCGAAAAGTGATTGGGATATTTCTGGAGGGAATCGGCGCTAACCTCGTTGGCTTGACTGTTCAACCAGCCAATAGGCCAATGATCCCATGATTTCGAGCCCCACCCAATGCCACCGGTGTCCGTGAACGTATGGTCCTTTATGCGCGTGGTCTGGTGTTGGAAACCACCGCGATCACCCAGCACGCAAAAAGCCATTCCTTCTCGAAACGGCGTGCTGAGAATAACACCCACCGAATCATCCAGTCGTTGCCAATTGCATCCCGTTCGTCTCGTTTCGGATTCAAATATTGTTCCCGGTTTTCGTTGCCAAAAGACGTCGTAACGATTTGTCGAGAACACATCGAAGACGGCCAGGGCGTGACTTTCCTTGGTTGAATTTTGTTCCAAAACATCGAACCACATTTTTCCCCGGGGACATATCCCGATCATTTCAATGGGTTCGCGGGCGTATCCGCGATGATCACCTGGCATGAGAGTTTCGAACCGTTGTCTACGTAAAATATGCCCGTTCGGAAATGCCCAGAAATCCTCCGTCGCGTGGTAGGCTCGTTGGCCATTGTTCTGGTTAACTCCAAAATAGGTCCATCGAATCCACGCGCGTTGGGGACCTCTTTCCAGGACTTCTACGAAACTGTTTTTTTCCTCCCGGCCGAAGTTATTGAACAGTTCCGCCCATCCATCGTTGCCTTCGAAAAATTGGAAACAATGTCCGGCGCCAGAAGGGAACTCCAGCCACGGACAATAGCTGCCCTCGTGCGAGAAGACGAATCGGTATGGGAACTTTTGCCATGAAATTATCACGGCACGTTTCGCATTTCCGTCTGCATGAGGAGGTGTCGGAAAGGAACCGACGTAATTGCCGAAAACATAATTAGATACTTCCGTTACCGAAACAGCTGGCTCTTGATGCTTGAAATGCGTCACTGCGGCCTTGCTTTTGCATTCCGTGATAACGCTACAAGCAACAGCCCAACAGGCAATGGCTAAGGGCAAAACCACTTTTAACGGGAACGTCACCATTCGACTATGACTCGGCATTCGGCGGTGGAAAGAACGAAGAATTCCAATTAATTATTTCTCGGGCACGGCCTTGAGGGAGCACCTGATGGACAATTCGAGCGATACAAATCACGCTTTGCATGGATGCCTTTATACAGCACGCATGGGCAGGAATTCGTTTCGGAACGAGCCCACGATATTTTCTGGGCAGAAATCGCTCCTCGAGAACACCTCGTGCAGGTCTATCCCGACGAACATCTTTTCCTCGAGTCATTGGAGCGGTTTGTCGTGGGCGGGCTGCGCAAGGGCGAGAGCGTAATTGTGATTGCTACGTCCGAGCATCGGAAAACGCTGGAGGAGCGGCTTGAAGCCTACGGAACTCTGGCGAGCGCCAGGCGAGAGAATCACTATATTTCCCTCGACGCAGCGGAAACACTTTCGCGTTTTATGGTTGATGGGTGGCCGGATGCCACGCGCTTTCGACAGTTGATTGATGAGTTGTTGCTCCGAGCCGGAGCCAATGAACGGAGAATCCGCGCCTTTGGCGAAATGGTTGCATTAATGTGGGCGCAGGGACATAACGGGGCTACTGTGCGCCTGGAACATTTATGGCATGAGGTGTGCGAATCCATGAATTTATCTCTCTTTTGCGCTTATCCCCAAAGCGGCTTTACGCAGGACGCTCTTTCATCCATCAAAGAGATTTGCTCGCTGCACACAAAGATCGTGAAAAACCAACCGCAAGCCTCTGACCGCCGGCTCAGGGCTTGAACTGGCAGGCCCGAAAATAAAAAAACTGCGAGGAACCTTAAAGTTCCTCGCAGTTTGCTAGAACAAGAAATCTTAGTGGCAACCGCAGCCGTGGCCACAGCTTCCGCCTTCTTCTTCCTTCATTTCTTCGGGAGAAGGGACACGTCCGAGTTCGAACGTCTTCGCGACATATTGGCTCACCGATTCCGTCATTTTCTGCATTTCGCGCTGGGCTTCGAGAAAGTTGCGAATGGTGGCATTGGCGAGCAGGGCTTCACGGTCCTTTTCAAAGTCCGCGATTTCTGCGTCCGAAAGTTTGACGCCCTGATGCTGTTTATGGTGAAGAAAATCACCTTTTTCATTCAATGCATCGAATTGGCTGCGAGCCTTGTCATCCGCCATGAATTTGTTCACTCGTGTGCGAATGCTCTGTGCTTCGGGCTGTGCGAGAATCGCTTCGCAAAGCTCTTTCGTCTTCTGAATGATGACGCTATCTGCGGTAGTGGTATGCATGACTTTAATATAATTGTGCGCGGAAATAGAGCATAGGTTACTGCGTTGCGCAAATGTTTTGGCACGGAGAACGCCGTTTGGGCTCTTTTGTTCTTAAAATTGGGCCAATGTTGGGCTTTTGTGAATTCGTTTCCATAGGCCAACGTCAGTCCTGCTTCTCATGAGTTCCAATTTGAAGGAAATGAAACGTCGCAAGTTTTTTAAACAAATTGGGGTTGGCATTGGAGCAGTGTCAGCTTTGGGATCAGTTGGCAATTTTTCGAAGGCTCTTGGAAAGCAGTTGGATTCACATCAACTTTCGGCAGGCGCGGCGCGGCGGCGTGTAACTCCACCCACTTATATCCCATATCTAACATCCTCAGCGCTCGGAACAAATTCCTGCTTCAAGGGTGTGCATGATGACCTTTGGGCGCGGGCCCTGGTCATTGACGACGCAAGACACTCCGTCGCAATTCTCTGTGTTGACTCCATTGGCTACGACAATGCCGTTCTGGGACGAAGTCGTCACTTTACGAAGGAGCTGAGAAAGCGAATCGCCGCGAAGACCAACTTAAAGCCTGAGGCTATTATGCTTGCCGCTACGCACACTCATTCGGCTCCGGAAACCATTGGACTGACTCCATTCTCTGAGACGAAGGGGGCGACTCAATGGCTGGAGAACCATTTAGATGAGCTGGCAGAAACTGTTATCGAAGCATGGACGAAAAAAATTCCGGTTCGCGCTCGTTATGGAAAAAGGAAGGTTGAAGGCATTTCTCGAAACCGTCGTGTGTTGCTTAAAAGCGGTAAACTCAATGTCCATGGCCCGATGCCGCCGATCGAACAAATGGCGATGCTTCCAGCGACGGACGAAGATGTTTCCGTTTTGTTTTTTGAAAAGATGGATGGAACTCCTCATTCCGTGCTGATGAATTTTACCGCTCATCCGGTGGTGACCATGTTATTACCGCAGGTGAGCGGAGATTATCCTGGAGCAACGACTGCCTTGGTGGAGAATAAATTTCCCGGGGTGGTTTGTCTTTTTTGCAATGGAGCGGCCGGAAACGTGAATTCAATCAAAGTTTCGACTAGTTTTGAAGATGCCGCAGAAATTGGAGAAAAGCTCGGGAACGCCGTCGTCGACGAACTCAGGAAACTTCAGAAAACCGGGCCTCTCGTGGGCGCCAGCTTGCGTTTTGATTCCAGGGAAATTCGACTGAAGCCCAGATCGTGCCCCTCCTTGCGAGATGCGGAGAAAGCGGTCGCTTTTGATCCATCGGCGAAGAATAAAACCGTCCTCCGATTGGCCAGGAAGCTACAAGAGGATTCGTTGCGTGCCGAGATTCAGGTCATGAGCCTTGGACCTGTGAAATGGATAGCTCTTCCGGGAGAGCCCTTTGTCGAAACGGGGTTGGCGTTAAAGAGAGCCGGAGCTTCGTTTGTGGTCGGATATGCTAACGGTTGGCTGGGTTATTTTCCCGTTGAGCGGGCTTACGCCGAAGGCGGCTATGAAGTCGGGCTGGGGGCATGGAGCAGGGTGGATGCAAAAACTGCGGCGCAATTGGAGTCGAACGGTGCGTCGTTATTGGCGAAGGTATAAAGACACATTAGATTCAGGATGGGCTCCTTCTCCAGCGGTTTTAAGTCCAATTTTTTCTCTTAAGATCGATCCTTCGCTAGCTGGATAGGAATTTGGGCTAAGACACCAGTCCTGGACGACTTGGGATCTTTTTTTACGACCAAAAATACCCTCTCGGCTGTCCGAGGCCCGATTTTTTGTTCTTAAAAAAGGCCCTCGGCTGTCTAAGAGCG
>CBHTTJ010000035.1:0-34733 GCA_966095605.1 uncultured bacterium
AGGTCGGGAAAATGAGGTATCCCGCGGAGTTACCTCGGTAAGCCTTTGATTTTCAGGGGGAAGAGAATGTGAGCGGCGTGGTCGCGCTTTTCAGGGGAATAAAGACCGTTCTCAAAGAACTTCACAGCGACAGGCAGTCGAACGCCTTCTCCCTCACCTCGGCCTCTCCTGCTGCCGGAATGATTCAGTTGAAGGTGTGGATTTTGTGTCGGCGTGGGACGGAGTAAGCCCGTGACGGACCAGATCTGTAGCGCCGATTGTTAATCGGCTGTATCGCGAGTTGGCAACTCGCAGTCGCCGCGACAGCCACGCCAGGGTTATTGATTCGAATGGCCTCGTGATTTGCGCAGCCCGCCGGTTGACAACCGGCGATACAGCCGACTACCAGTCGGCGCTACGCTTTCCCCAAAACTCAACCGGCTTGACGCAGGCACGGAAGGCGGCGATTTTCCTCTCGTCTTGGTAACAACCCGGTCAGCAGAAACGACCGGTAACCTGTTTTCGGTCGTTTCGGAAACTCCCGCTGTGCAGGCCCTGTCACAGCATGTGGAGAAGGGCGGAGCCTTGTCTTTTGATGCCGTTTGCCAGGCGGCTCAACCGTTTTTTGCCCCGTTATTGCAGAAATTATTCCCCGAAAGAACCGTCGTGGTCGTCACGGCCGGACTGAAAATCCAGGAGCTCTTTCTTCAAGACATCCAGACGTGGGCGGAACTGAACCTGCAAAACGGCCAGGAGCCGAAGAGCGAAATTCCAGGTTCCAAACTTCAACCTTTGTTCTTCCCGGCGTGGGAAATCCTGCCGCACGAATCCAAGTTGCCGCACGTCGACGCGATCAGCGATCGGTTGCAGACGTTGGTGGCGTTGCGCAGCAGAGGAGAGAAGAGTGCGGAACCGGGTGGCGGCAAAATCGTCGTGGCAAGCGTGACGGCGCTGTTGCAGAAGACGTTTCCCGCCGGAGAAATTGAAAAACGAACACGGGTCTACCGACGAGGCGATCGAATCGAACCGCTGGACCTGATCGAATGGCTGGAGGAACAAGGTTACGAACCCGAGGCTCAGGTCACGCACAAAGGTGAAGTGTCGTTGCGCGGCGGCATTGTCGATTTGTGGCCGCTGACGAGTCCATGGCCGGTGCGCTTGGAATTTTTTGGCAATGAACTCGATTCGTTGCGCGAGTTCGATCCGATGACACAGATTTCACGGGACGCCATCGAGAAGGTCACGATTCCTCCCGGTGGCGAATTGGGAATTTTAAAAACGATGGTAGGGAGGGGAGCTGCCGCGTCCGATGTTGCTTCGTCGAAGGCCGCAGCAACTAACGAAAAAGTCAGGGACGCGGTGGAACACGTCCCTGCCACGATGGCGGTGCCATTGCTGGATTATCTGCCGTCCGACACTATTTTCCTTTTGTGCGAACCGGAATTGTTGAACACCAATGCGGATCGTTACGAAGAGCAGGTGCCGGTCGGGGATCCATTCTTTATTTCGTGGACGGAATTCCAGGAAGCAGTGGAAGAGCGGGGGATGACGGCGTTGGAACTGAGCGAAATCACCGAAGCGGAACGGTTTGGCCGCGAGACGTTGGAAGATGAGTTGGAGAGTGGCGAAGGGGAACCGTCATTGGAATTCCAACCAGGTCAGGACGTTTCTCCTGCGGGCGAACTGCGGTTTCAGAGCCTCGAAATTTACCGACCGATTGGAGATCGACCGCCTGAACCACAGATTGCCGAGGCGCAACGAAAAGAATTCTTCCAGCAACTCCACCGTTGGTTGCGACAAAACTACGCGGTCCATGTCTTTTGCAACAACGACGGCGAACGCCAGCGGTTCGAAGAGATATGGCGGGAGTATGGTTTTGGAAACGAACAGCCGTTGATTCGGCTGGGAGCGATTACCCGGGGTTTTTTATTCGATCCGGCAAAGGTGGTGGTCGTGACCGATGCGGAAATTTTTGGTCGTTACAAAGTGCAACGGCCGCGTCGGTTGAAATCGGCGCACGCGCAGACGAGCCGTTCTCTGTTGGATATTAATTTCACGGAATTGGAACCGGGCGACTTCGTGGTGCACCTGCAACATGGCATTGGGCGTTACGTGGGACTTCAGGTCATGCCGATCGGCGAAGGGAGAAAGAGTTCCGATGGATCGATTCGCAGCGGCACCAACGTGGTGCCGGAAGGACAGGAATGTCTGGTCCTCGAATATGCCCCGAGCGACCCGACGCAGCCGAATCCGCGGCTTTATGTTCCCGTCAGCGAGGCGCATCTCGTCAGCAAATACGTTGGGGCAGGCAAGGCGCGTCCGCCCTTGAACGCCATTGGCGGAACACGTTGGGCGAAGCAGAAACAACAGGCGGAACATGCCGTGCGCGACCTTGCGGCAGAGATGTTGCGGATCCAGGCGGCCCGTGAATCGCAGGTTGGCCATGCCTTTCCGGCCGACAACACGTGGCAGCGGGAATTCGAGAGCTCTTTTGTTTACGAAGAAACTCCCGACCAGATGCGCGCGATCAACGAGACCAAAAAAGATTTGGAATCGCCGCGCCCGATGGACCGTTTGATTTGTGGCGACGTGGGTTACGGGAAAACGGAAGTGGCCATTCGCGCTGGTTTTAAAGCCGTGATGGGTGGCAAACAAGTGGCGATCCTCGTGCCCACGACCGTGTTGGCCCAGCAACATTACAATACCTTTCGCGAGCGGATGAGTGACTATCCCATTCGCGTCGAATTGCTGTCGCGATTCCGTTCACGTCGGGAACAAAACAAAACCATTGAGAACCTTGCGGCCGGGGCCGTCGATATTGTCATCGGGACCCATCGATTGCTCCAAAGCGACATTCAATTCAAAGATTTGGGCCTGGTGATTGTCGATGAAGAGCAGCGATTCGGGGTAATGCACAAGGAAAAGTTCAAGCGACTGCGGACACTCGTGGATGTCTTGACCCTCAGTGCAACGCCGATTCCCCGGACCTTGTATCTCGCGCTGACCGGTGCTCGCGACATGAGCACCATCGAAACCCCGCCGCAGGATCGGTTGCCGGTGGAGACATACGTGACGCAATTTGACGAGCGCGTGATTCGCGACGCGATCCAGCGTGAATTAAATCGGCAGGGGCAGGTTTTTTTCCTGCACAACCGCGTGACCACCATTGAGGCGATGGCCATTCGATTGAAAGCGTTGGTGCCGGACGCGCGGATTGTCGTCGGACACGGGCAGATGGACCCGGACGATCTGGAAGAAGTAATGACCAGATTCATTAACGGCGAGGCCGATGTGCTGCTTTCCACGACCATCATTGAGAGCGGTTTGGACATTCCCAATGCGAACACGATCATCATTGATCGGGCGGATCGCTTCGGGTTGAGCGAGTTATACCAGTTGCGCGGGCGCGTGGGTCGTTACAAGCACCAGGCGTATGCCTATCTCCTCTTGCCGCGGCACGCGGGTTTGCTGGTCGATGCGAGGAAGCGGATCAGTGCGATCAAACAATATTCGAGTTTGGGGAGTGGGTTTAAAATCGCGATGCGCGATTTGGAACTGCGTGGGGCAGGAAACCTGTTGGGCGCCGAACAAAGCGGACACATCACGGCGGTCGGGTTTGATCTTTACTGTCAGTTGCTGAAACAAAGTGTAGCGGCGTTGAAAGGGCAGAAAGTGAAACCGCGCGTGGAAGTCGATGTGCGGTTGGATTTTATCAACATGGACGCCGGGAACCAGATGCAAAAGGTCGATCCGAACGTGACCGATTTGCGTTCGGCAAATATCCCGTTGAACTACATTACCGAAGCCCAGCATCGCATTGATATCTATCGCAAGCTGGCCCAGGCCACCGATAAAGGGGCTTTGGAAGCATTGAAGAAGGAACTTCGAGACCGGTTTGGCCCAATTCCCCCGGCGGCGGAACTTCTTCTGCAGATTGCCGAACTGAAATACATGGCCCAGGACAAAGGGCTTACTTCCATCGAAACCAAAGAGGATAAAATTATCCTGATGCGGAACAACGATCCCATCCAGGTCGGTGGCAAATTTCCGCGTCTGACGAAAAAGACCTCCGAATCCCGGTTGCGGGAAATTCGAAAGCTTCTTTTAGCGATTTGACGGTGCTTTTGGGAAGGTTTTCACCTCGTCGAAACGGCTGAAAAACGTTCTGTATCCCTGTTGACCCCAGGTAAGGGAAAACGGTATGGTAGCCGCCACTTTTTTATGGCCTTTCGTATTCGTCTTATCCTGTTCGTTGCGGGAATTCTTTTATTCGCGGCAAAACCACAAAACGCATCTGCTGTTATTCGAGACGGCGGAATTGATCCCGCGAACCTCGGCAAAGGTGAATGGATTTTTTCTGTCGCTGACTGCACCAACAAACTGGGCGGTCACATCACCAGCGTCACCAATGAAGCGTCGATGTTCCAATATTTTAAGAGCATCGGCATTCGCTACGTGATCATCAAAATGGCCACTGGTTCGACGAATTACGGCGGGTGCTATGCGAGTCCGCACCAGGTGACCGCGAATCTCTGCAACATCGCGCACGCCAATGGGGTGTGGGTTTTTGGTTACACCCGGTCTTACGGGAGCGACATTGCCGGGGAAGCGGCGGCGGCGACCTCGTGCTTCAACAATGGCGCGGATGGATTCGTCTTCGATGCCGAAGCGGAATGGGAAAGCAACCGCGCCTGGATTGGTACGAACGGTCCGGCATTGGCATGGCAACTTTGTTCCACGGTTCGAGCGACCTGGCCGAACAAATTTATCGCGCATGCACCGATGCCGATCATCTATTTGCATTCATCATTTCCTTACAAGGAGTTCGGCTACTGGTGCGATGCAGTCATGCCGCAGATTTACCATTTTAGCGCTGCTGGCCTCAAAGGGTCTCCGAGCGCAGCAATCAATTGGTCTGACGTGAACTGGAGGACGTGGCAAAACAGCCTCTACTCTTTGCCGGTAACGACTATTGACGGTCTCACAGTGAATTGGACCAATGCGATCAAGCCGCTCACGCCGTTGCAGGACGTTTATGGACCAACCATCGCGGGTGGATTGATTTGCAATGGAAGCGCCGGCGCAATGTCGGATATCGACGTCATGGAATTCATCGATTACTCGTTGGCGGATCCAAATACGGTCACGAGTGGCGGCTATCGCGGTATCAATTTCTGGCGCGCCGATTTGCATGGAGCGCAGCAATATACCTACATCAAAGAAGGTTCTTCGGGGAACTACACCAATATCGTGAATAATATCGTTATGGACGACGCGGCCGCGACTGTCAGCGGCGGTTGGGTCCCGGTGAAGGTGTTCGCATCGACCACGGGAACGCCGAGTTACTACGGCGACGCGGCGGCGGGAGGAACGGATACGTCTCCGTTCGGGACGAATTACTGGAAGATTTCCAAAGGAGCAGGCACTTCGTTCATGCAATTCACTCCGAAGGTTCTGACCGCAGGTGATTATCGAATTTACCAGTGGCACCCAAATCGGTCTGACGCCTCAGCGACCATTCCTGTTGTGGTTAAAGCGGATGGCGAAACCGATAATGCCACCATCAACCAAACAACCAATGCTGGTAATTGGAGTTTGATCGGAACGTATCCTTTTGCTGTGGGAACGAACGGGTATGTTCGGTTCACGGATGGTTTTTCGGAAAGTTCCGGTGTGGCGATGGTGGACGGATTCAAAATGGTTTTTGTTCCGCCAGTTGCGGTCCCGCTTGCTCCGACCAATTTAGTGGCAGGCCCGTTGGTTGGCTCACAAGTCACACTGACATGGAGTGACAATTCAGCCAACGAAACTGGTTTTGTGATTTACCGTGGAACCACCAGTGGTGGACCCTACAGCAGCATTGGTTTTGTTACGCGCAATGTGACGACCTTTACGGACATCAATGCCCCGGTGGGACCGACCTATTATTATGTCGTGCGTGGAACGAACTACCTTGGTCTCTCGCCTAATTCAAATCAGGCGTCACCGCTGGTTCCGCCGGTTATTACGAAGCAGCCGCAGAGCATCACAGTTGGGCAATTCTCTCCCGCGAGCTTCACGGTGACCGCAACAGGAGGTCCATTGACATATGAATGGCGCAGGGATGGAAATCCGATTGGGGGTACCACCAACATTTCTGGTGTGGCTTCCAGTAACCTGGTCTTCGCGAGCGCTCAATTGGCGGACGCGAGTTCAAATTACTCCGTCTTTATCAGCAACGCGGCCGGTTCGACGAACAGCGTTTCCGTCGCTTTGACCGTGGCGACGGTTCCACCGTCGATCATTACTCAGCCCGTGAGCCAAACGGTCGGTGCAGGGTCAACCGTTGTTTTCGGCGTGGTAGCAAACGGAACCCAGCCTTTGGTTTATCAATGGAAAAAAGGAGCCACTGTTTTGTCGGATGGAGCGGGAATTTCCGGTGCCACTACTGCTGCCTTGACGTTGTCCGGCGTTCTTAAAGCCAGCGAAGGAAGTTACTCGGTTACCATCACCAATCTCTACGGAAACATTGTCAGTTCCAATGCGACGTTGACCGTCAATGATCCAGCGATCACCTCAAGCCCAGTTGACCAGGTTGCGGACGCGGGACAAACCGTTGTCTTTACCGCTGCTGCTGCCGGCACCCCCACGCTGAGCTATTTGTGGAAAAAGAACGGGACCAACATGGTCAACGGCGGGAAGATCAGCGGGGCCAATACCACTTCGTTGACTATCACCAACGTTCTGTTCGCCGATGTGGCGGATTACACCATGCAGGTGAGCAACAGCCTCGGCACCGCAGTCAGTGCGCCGGCACACCTTTATGTGAACGATCCAATCTTTTTGAGTCAGCCATTGGCGCGGACGAATATTGCCGGGACTACGGCTACATTTTCTGTGTCGGCTTATGGCACCACGGCCATTAGCTATATCTGGAAGAAAAATGGAAACGTTTTGAACAACGGTGGAAATGTTTTTGGGGCGACGACCAGCACCTTGACCATCTCAAACGTCTCTCAACTGGACGCGACCATATACACGGTGGTGATCAGCAACATCTCCTCTGCGCAGATTTCAGGGCCGGCCGCTTTGGTGGTCATTGATCCTCCGGCGATTATTCAACAACCCCAAAGCCAGACGGTGGTTCGCGACACGAATGTTTTATTCACCGTTGGAGCGACTGGTACTCAACCGCTTTCGTATCAGTGGCGTTTCAAAGGGACGAACATTCCGGGGGCAACAGCTTCGAGCTATGCATTACCGAATGTTCAAACAAACAAGAGTGGTGACTACCGGGTCTTTATCAGCAACGCGGGCGGTTCCATTCTCAGTTCGAATGCCATTCTTGAGGTGAACGTTCCCTTCGAGATTTTCAACCTTGTTCCGACAACGAGAGCGAACAGCGTGATTATCAACTGGGGCACGACTTCCAATTCCACGACCCAGGTTGAGTACGGTTTAACACCGGCGATGGGCTATTTTTCTCCGCGCATTGACACTCCCGTGACCAATCACACCGTTCTTTTGACCAGTTTGAAACCCGACACGACGTATTATTTCCGCGCCATTTCGCAGATCGGGCCGGTCGTCATTAGCTCGAACTCGACATTCTTCACTTCGTCTTCGCTGGTCGTTGATAATCCATTCGCGTATTACGATGGGTTGTGGACTTACGGAACCTCTTCGGCGGACAAGTACGGAACATATTATCAATACGCACAGTCGACGACGAACGCGGCGACCTCCAGTGCAACGTATACGCCGGATATTACAATCAGTGGCAAATATGACGTCTACACGTGGTATGGATGGCAAACGACCCGTTCCACCAATACTCCGATGATTATCTACGGAGCGGAAACGACGATCACTTCACGAGTCAATCAGACGACGAATACCGGTTCGTGGCAATTACTCGCAAAGGGAATGAAGTTCAATGCGGGTGGCGGCGGGTATGCGCGGGTGGCGAACGATACGGGAGAAACAAATCGCATTGTCGTCGCCGATGCATTCCGTTGGCAATACAACCTGGAGCAAGATATCCGGACCGACGGAACTGTTCCGGATTGGTGGTCCACGTTCTACTTTGGTACGACGAATATCAACGCACAAAGCGATGCTGATGGTGATGGCTACAGCACATCGGCAGAATACATCATGGGCACGGTTCCGAATGATCCGTCATCGAAGTTTAGCTTCACGATTCAACGCCTCGGTTCGGATGTTGTTCAGGCAACGTTCTCGCCTTGCGAGGCCGGGAGAAATTACGAACTCCGTTATAGAACCGACCTGGGTGTTTTGAACTGGACGAATAAAGCAGCCGGATCGCTGGTGCTGTCGAATGGCTTTGGGGTGATCACCGCGACAAACGCCACCACGCTGCCTGCGTTCTACCGGTTGTCGGTTAATCTTGCGCCGTAAGCTTTTAAAAAAAATTCGAGGGCTGGGGAAACCAGCCCTCGATTTAAAAACTTTCCTTTTCTCCCGATTTATTTCACGAGGCGACGGCATTCGCCATCCATGAGGCGCAATGCTTCGTCGATGATGTCGTCTTTGAGATCGAGCACAGGGCGGAGGCGAATCGAGCGTTCGCCACAACGGACGACCAACAATCCCAACTCATAGGCACCGGTCCAGAACTGATCGCGCATGGCGCGATTCGGAAGGCTGAAAGCCATCAACAATCCGCGACCGCGAACGGCGCTGATGACGGAATATTTCTTCGCCATCTTTTGCAGTTCACCGACAAAATATTTCCCCTGGACCGCAGCATTTTTTACCAGCTTTTCCTGTTCGATGATGCGGAGGAAATGCGTTGAGCGGACGTAATCGCAGAAGTTTCCACCCCAGGTGGAATTGATGCGGCTCGGCAGGCGGAAAACATTATCCTTCACTTCATCGAAGCGTTTGCTGCTCGCCATGATTCCGCAAACCTGAGCTTTCTTTCCGAAACTGGCCAGGTCAGGAACCACATCAAAATGTTCGAAGCACCAGTTTTTGCCGGTAATACCCATGCCGGTTTGCACTTCGTCAAAAATCAGGATGATATCGTGATCGTCACAAATGGTGCGCAGTTTTTTCAGCCATTCGCCGCGAAAATGATTATCGCCACCTTCACTTTGAACCGGTTCAACAATGATCGCCGCAATATCGACACCTTTTTGTTTGATGAACTGGCGAATCTCCGCTTCGGCTTTCTTTTCTTTAGCGATGACGTCCTGCAGACGTTCTTTTTCCGGAAGTGAGTAATCGATGAAAGGCGACGAAACGCGAGGCCAAGGAAACTTCGCAAACAACTCGATCTTCTTGGGATCGGTGTTGGTGAGGCTCATCGTGTAACCACTGCGACCATGGAATGCGTGTTGGAAATGAAGAATCTCCGTGCCGCGTTCACCTTTGCCGGCAGCAATGTTCTTGCGGACCTTCCAGTCCATCGCGGCTTTCAGAGCATTCTCGACCGCCATAGCGCCGCCTTCGATGAAGAAATAACGATCCAACGCCTTGTTCCCTACCACTCGGGCAAAGGTTTCGACGAAATTTGCCAGCTGAACAGTATAAACATCCGAATTGGCGACCTTGATCCGGGCTGCCTCGAGCAGTTCTGCTTTAACCTCCGGGCTGTTCAGATACGGATGGTTGTAGCCCACCGGGGTGGACGCATAAAAGCTATAGAGGTCAATGAGCGTGCGACCCGTTGGCATGTCGACGAACCGCGAGCCGCGGCTTTTCTTCAAGTCCATGACCAGCTTGAAACCGTCGACCAAAATGTGTTTTTCCAACTCGGGGACAACCTTGGAAGGAGCGATAGAGGTCGTTTTCACGCTGCTTTTGCCTTTAATCTGCTGTTTTTTCATGGGCGCTTTGGCACGCATGGCGGTGGAATGTAGTGTGTTGTTTTCCACAACACAAGAACTGCCCAAACAATTTGCAGGATAAAAACGCAGTTCAGTACTTCCCAAAACCCGAAAAATTGTTTTGCATGTCCGCCCTGAGCGCTAAACGTTAGATGAAATTAGATTTGCGATGAGCGAACCCGCGATTACGCCCGAACTGGTTAAGAAACATAATCTCACCGAAGAAGAATATTCCAAGGTGAAGGAAATCCTTGGACGCGAACCGAGCTATACGGAACTGGGCATCTTCTCCGTGATGTGGAGCGAACATTGTTCGTACAAGAACACTCGTCCGCTTTTAAAAACATTTCCCACAAAATCGCCGAAGATCCTTGTCGGCGCTGGCGAAGAAAATGCCGGCATCATTGATATCGGCGACGGCATTGCGATTGCCTTCAAGATCGAATCCCACAATCACCCCAGCGCGGTTGAACCTTTTCAAGGTGCCGCCACCGGTGTTGGTGGAATTGTGCGCGACATTTTTACGATGGGAGCGCGCCCCGTTTGTGCCGTGAATTCCCTACGCTTCGGCGAATTGACGAATCCCGACGTGCGCCGTCTTTTCAGCGGCGTCGTCAGCGGCATTGCTCATTATGGCAATTGCTTCGGCATCCCGACGATTGCCGGCGAAGTGTACTTTGATAAGAGCTACGAAGGTAATCCGCTCGTGAATGCTTTCTGTCTCGGCGTTCTGCGACATGAACAAATTGCGCGCGGTGCTGCCAAGGGTATTGGCAACCCTGTGTTTTATGTTGGCCCTGCAACGGGACGCGACGGTCTCGCTGGCGCGGCGTTTGCCTCCCAGGATTTAACGGACGAATCAGCGCAGCAACAACGCGGTGCGGTTCAGGTCGGCGATCCCTTCATGGAAAAGCTCGTTTGCGAAGCCTGCCTCGAATTGCTCGCCACGGACGCTGTTGCCGGTATTCAAGACATGGGCGCCGCCGGTTTGACTTGCTCCACTTGCGAGACCGCAGCTCGTGCTGGAACGGGGATTGAGATCGAATTGAACAAGGTTCCACAACGCGCTCCCAACATGACGAGTTACGAAATCATGTTGAGTGAATCGCAGGAACGCATGCTGATCATTGTGAAGGCCGGTCGCGAAGATGAAGTGAAACGTATTTTCGATAAGTGGGATCTGCCCTGGGCGCAAATCGGCCACGTGACAGACACCGGTCGCATGGTGGTCAAACACAATGGCAAAGTCGTAGCGGACATCCAGGCGAAGAAACTTGCCGACGAAGCGCCGGTTTATCATCGCGATTCGCGGGAACCCGAATACTTCAAAGAAATCCGCGCCTTCACTCTGAATGGAATTTCCGACACCACTACACCGGTGGAAAATCTGAAGACGTTGCTGGCGACGCCGACTATTGCGTCGAAGAATTGGGTCTACCGTCAATATGATCACATGGTTCGCGACGGCTCCGTGGTTCTGCCGGGTTCTGATGCTGCGGTAATTCGTATCAAGCAGGATTCGCTTCCGCTTCTTTCCGAAGACTTGAAAGCGAAGGTCACCGAGTTCAAGGGCGAGAAGTACATTGCCATGACGGTTGATTGCAACGGTGCTTACGTTTATCTCGATCCATACGAAGGAGGCAAAGCTACCGTGGCAGAAGCCGCACGCAACCTTGCCTGCTCGGGTGCCACACCGCTCGGTTCAACGGACAATTTAAATTTCGGCAACCCGCATAATCCGGAACTCTTTTACCAACTGAAAGAATCGGTGCGCGGGCTCGCGGAAGGGTGTCGCGCTTTCAATGCCCCGGTCACGGGTGGTAATTGTTCGCTTTATAACCAGAGTCCGAACGGACCAATCGACCCGACGCCAACCGTTTCCATGGTTGGGATCATCGAAAAGAAAGAACACATCACCACGCAGTGGTTCAAAGACGAAGGCGATGTGATCATTCTGCTGGGTGATGTGGCGGACAAAAACGATGCGATTCTTGGCCTGGGTGGTTCAGCTTACCTGCAACGCATTCATGGCAAGAAGACTGGCACTCCTCCGCGTTGCGATCTGGTAAAAGAAAAGACGTTGCACGAAACCTTGCTCGGATTGATTCATTCCGGTCTGGTCAAGAGTGCGCACGATTGCAGCGAAGGCGGCCTCGCCGTCACGATTGCGGAAAGTTGCATTTCCCAAAATGTCGCTCGTGAAACACCGCGATTGATTGGTGCTCAGATTGACCTGACGGAATTCAAAGACATTCGCCTCGATGCTTTACTCTTTGGTGAAAGTCAGAGCCGCGTGGTTATCTCGGTCAAGCCGCTCGATGCCGCGAAGGTGATCGAACGCGCGAAAATCATGGGCGCGTCGGCAACAAAGATCGGAACGGTGGGAGGCAGCGACCTGAAAGTCAAAACCGCCGCCAACGAATTCTCCGCTCCTTTGGCCGAGTTGCATGATCTTTGGTGGAATTCAATCCATCGCCTGATGCAGTAATATCGGTGGCATACTTTTGTTCGTCCGGCGGAGAAGGTGTAGTTTGAGGGGAGATGACGCCGGTGCATGAAATATTGAACCGCATCCGCTGGGATGCGGAATTTGCACGAGGCGACTTTCAAATCGGGTACTTTGATCGCGTTGACTGTCGGATCATCGTTGTCTCCTTCGCCGAGGTCACATTTTCCCAGGAAGATCCGTCCGCCTTTTGTTTAGTCGATGAGGATGGCCATACCCATCGAATTCCTTTTCATCGCGTGCGGGATATCTACAAGAACGGGCAGCGCATCTGGCACCGCAAAACGAAAGAATTGGACGGGGCACCGGCTTAAAGGAGGCATTTGTTCTCCGCATTACTCACAAGTCATTTCAAGTAATGAGGTGAACGATCCCATCTGCTTTGATCCCAAAAAGATTGCGCCACAAAGCCCCGGGTAGCTCGCAGACCCGCAACGACTGGGCTTTGAGACGGAATACCGTTGGGATTCGCGCGAGTATTGATGCGCCACTTTTTAATTAAGCTCTTTTTTCAGTTGGGCGTTTCTTTATTCTTATCATCCTGGTTTTGACTTCAAAAACTCGCTCGGCACATCATACTGCAAACCAACTCCTTTCCCGTGAGAACGTTTTTCAAATGTGGATCCACGCTTAGCTTAAGTGTGTTCTTGCTAGCGATTTTAATCCTCATACCCGCGTGTCGAACCTTGTCTGCTGATTCTGACTTAGCGGAGAAAGCCAAACAATTCGCAGGCACTTATCGAATCGGCGACGATTTCATCACGTTGAGTGTGGATTTGAAGGCTGATGGATCTTATCGTTCTGATTGGCGGGGGTGTTTAGGAACCTTTGGAACCGCGAACGGAAAATGGAAGGTTTTCGGTGATCACATTCTTCTCATGCCGAGGGGTGAAACGGGATGTCTGCAAAAATACCTTCGGTCCTTGGACATCGTTCAGAAAGGGAAACTCTTTTATGTGGTTCGCAGTAAAGATCGTAAAGCTTTCGATGAGGACGGACCTAAAGAAGGCAATCACTTCGTTAAGCTCGAGGACGTCTCTCTTAACTTCAAGTATCCGTGAGGTTTGCTCACGGGGTTCGATTCAACTGCTGGTTCATCGGCAAAAATGCTTACTTTTGCTCAATTCGGTAAAGGCTGGTGTCAGTGCGAAGGAAGAAGGCCCGGCCTGCGACCGCCAATGAAGCGAAGATTTTCCCCGGCAGTTGGTTTTTGGCTAACACTTCAAAAGTCTTCCCGGGCTTAACCACCGAAGTGATGCCTTCCTGGGTGGAAAGATAGATTTTGCCGTCGGCGAACGTTGGCGAAGAGCTGTAGTTGCCTTCTAACCGTTCCCGGTAATGTTCCTTTCCGGTTTCCGCATCGAGGCAGGTGAGGATTCCTCCGTCGTTGATGAAATAGAGTTCATCGCCGACAACGAGGGGTGAAGACATCGCGGGAACTCCTTTCGCATAGCGCCATTTGATTTCAGGTTGGGTTAACCCTTCGTATTGCACTGCGAGCATTTCGGGGCGAAAGAAACAGGTGCTGAGAAAAATTTTCCCGTGCCCCACCACCGGTCGGGGCGTGACCGAAAAGCCCGTGACCCCATAACTCACTTTCCAGAGTTCCTTGCCTGTCGCCGGGTCGTAACTGTAGAGCCAGTTGGCGGCGACGGAGATGAGTTGGTCGGCTCCATTGATCTTCACGAAAATCGGCGTGCCATAGGCCTTCTTCAGGGATGGATTCGGGTCCATTGTTCCGGAGCGATTGGTCTTCCAGGAAACTTTTCCCGTCTTGCGGTCGAGGGCGACGAGGTATTGCTGGTCAGCACCATCGAGGTGAAAAATCAAAAGATCTTTCCAGACGACCGGCGAACTGCCGGGCCCGTTCTCGTGAAAAATCCGCAACGTATTATTTGTCCAGAGAACCTTGCCTCCTTTCGTATCCACGCACGCTGTGCCGAACGTCCCGAAATGACAAAACAGTTGGCCGTTGTCGATCACGGGGGAAGGGGATGCATAGCTGTTCATGGCATGAACCCATTGAGGTTCCTTTTCGGTGAACAGGAGAACATTTTGCATCACTTTCCCACCACTGCGATTCACGCAGATCGCGCGAAGCTCAATCTGTTCTACGAGAGTGAGGGGTTGATCGCCGGTGTTTGCTTTCAGACGACGCGTAATATCTTCGGGCTTCGCAGGTGTTTCGATCGCCGTTGTCATCCAGATTTGATCGCCATCGATCACGGGTGAAGACCAGCCGCGTCCTGGAATTTCCGTTTTCCAAACAATATTCGTGGTGTCGCTCCACTGGATGGGCGCCCCGGAAATTTTGGCGTGGCCTTGCTGAGTTGGTCCGCGCCATTCAGGCCACTCTGCCGCCCGGATGTCAGCAGCAAGAAATCCTATGGCGCAAATCAATGAGAAGGTTCGGAGCGTCATGCAAAATCTCTACGCCTTGTCACTGGGCGTAAAACCCATGACCACATCGAACTTTGCCGATAGCTCGCCGATCTTCGAATCTTTTAGAGGTGAGAACGGGACGATGACCGATTCGCGGGCATTTTTGTCTTTGATTCCGCGGAGCACACCGTCGGTTTCATTTTGTGGCTCGCCGCGGATATAACATTGGGTGGTGAACTTTCCCTGCCCCTTCATTTTGATCGCAAAATGAATGTGCGGTGTGCGGCACGGGTAGGGGACTGGTTTGATGGTGCGGAAAACGTATTCTCCGGTTGAGCCCGTCACAAAGCGTCCGAAACCTTGAAATCCTTTGTCATGTTTCTCCGCTCGATTGCTGCCGCTATGAATATAAACTCCGTTGTGATCCACCTGCCAGATTTCGACCGTGGCATTGCGAATCGGATTGCCGCGTGAATCTAAAATCTTTCCACTCAACCATGTGATTTCACCCAAGGCAGGAGTGGTTGCGTCGTTTACGGTGACTAAATCGTTGTCGGTATCGAGCGGGAGTTTATCCGGATAAAATGGACCTTCGGTCTGACGTGGCGTGAGCATGAGTTGCTCTGCGAATAATCCGGGCACGGTGAACAGGGCGGTGCCGAAGGTGAGATTCCTGAGAAAACGCCTGCGAGCGAAAGGAGCATTTCCGAAAAGGTCTCCGGTGTTCATAACTTGTAGCATGCCCGCAAACAGGTTTCTTGCAATGCGGGAAAAAACACGCTGGATGCTGGTGGCTTCACCAGGGCGGAGCCGCACCCAACGTAGCGCGCCTGTGTAGATGCCCCGGCTTCTCACACAGCGGCGCTCCCACGTTGCCCTGTGCATCTGATTCACGGGAAAAACTCTGACAACAAAACTTGCGTCGCGAGCCTTCACACCGCAGATTTTGCCCTTCGTATGCTCACAATCAGTGGGATCAGCAAAGCTTTTGGTGGCAAGACGTTGTTCGAAGACGTCTCGCTCCAGGTCAACCGCGAAGACCGCATCGGTCTTGTCGGCCCGAATGGTGCCGGCAAATCGACATTTTTCGCAATGATCCTGAAGAATGAAGAACCCGACGCCGGGCAGATCCATTTCGAGCGCAATGTGAAGGTCGGCTTTCTGCCTCAGGAAAGTGCCCCGGCGGGTGACGAAACCGTTCTTGAACTCGCCACGGCTGTCTCCGACGAAATTGTTGACCTGAAGAAAAAGTTAAAAGCCTGGGAAACGGCCCATCCCGACGATCTGGAGCATCACGACGACAACCTTCACGCTCGTTTCAGCGAACTCGGTGGATTTCAACTCGAGGCCAAGGCGAAAAAGATTCTCGCAGGCCTCGGTTTTAAAGAAAAAGATTTTGATCGGCCCGCGAGGGAATTGAGCGGTGGTTGGGTTATGCGCGGGCACCTCGCGCGTTTGCTTGTCCAGGAGCCAGACCTCCTGATGCTAGACGAACCAACCAACCACCTTGATCTCGAAGCACTCCTTTGGTTTCAGGAATACTTAAAGACGTACCCCGGCGGTATCCTGATGATTTCCCACGACCGCGAGTTTCTCAATCAACTCGTCGGTAGCATCGTTGAGATTCGTCTCGGCCAATTGATTCGTTATCGCGGCAACTACGAAGATTTCCTTTTGCAACGTGAAGCGAACGAAGCACAACTTCTCGCTGCCTACAAAAATCAGCAGCGCGAAATTGCGCACCTGATGGAGTTCGTCGAACGGTTTCGCGCCAAAAACACGAAGGCCGCCCAGGCCCAGAGCAAGTTAAAGCAGATCGAGCGCATGGAGAAAATCGAGGCGCCGGTCAGCGATGCCAAAAAGATCAGCTTTTCTTTCCCGCAGCCACAACGCAGCGGTCTAAAGGTGATCACGCTGAAAGAAATTCACCACGCCTACGGCCAGAATGTTGTCTATCGCGGGGTGGATTTTCAGTCCGAACGTGGCGAAAGAGTTGTCCTGGTGGGTCCAAACGGCGCTGGGAAATCCACATTGTTAAAGCTGCTTGCGGGTGTTCTTCCGGTTCAAGCCGGAGAAAGACAGCTCGGACACAACGTCAAAGCAGGCTACTACTCGCAATATCGAGTCGAGATGTTGCAAACGGATCGCACGGTCTTCGAAGAGGCGTGCGATACGCCACAACGGCTTACCGAAGAATCCATTCGAACTTTGTTGGGCTGCTTTCTGTTCCGTGGTGATGATATTTACAAACCAGTCGGGGTTCTGAGTGGCGGTGAGAAAAGCCGGCTCGCACTTGTGAAACTGCTTCTGGATCCACCGAATCTCCTGCTGATGGATGAACCGACGACGCATCTCGATATTCCAAGTATCGATGCGTTGGTCGAAGCATTGAAGCAATTCGACGGCACGCTTATCTTCATTTCGCACGACGTTTATTTCATTCGAGCCTTGGCCAATCGCGTGGTGCACGTGAATGCAGGTCAGCTGACGATCTACTCGGGAGATTACCAATATTACCTCGACAAGACTAAGGCGACCTCCGCCCGCGCCGCTTTGACGGCAGGCGATAAAGTGGAAGAGGAGAAGCCGAAGGCTGCCGTTGACCGGGTCAGTTCCAAAGAACAAAAGCGTCTGGAGGCCGAACAACGTAACGCCCGTTCCAAGGCCAAACGGGAACAGCAACAACTCGTGGCGAAACTGGAAAAAGAAATCCAGGAACTCGAGGCGCGTCAGCTTGAATTGACGGCGGAACTGGAAAACCCGGAGACCTACGATACGCCGGGTCTCGCGATGAAAGTAAATCGCGAACTCAGCGGCGTGACCGAAAGCCTGGAATCGGTTACCGCACAATGGGAAACACAAGCGACCAGGCTGCATGAGTTTGATAGTCCGCAGGGATAACATTCGCCCACAAGGGCTCCGTGAGCTACGTTCTTCCATGCGTCCCGCGTTGACATCCGGGGGTAAAGTTTAGCATTCTAAATCGGGTTTTGACGGGTGGGGCTTCAGGCTGGCCCGTCCCTTAAACAACTATATGCAACGAAATATTGCTCGAATTGGTCGCGCTGTGCTCTTGGCCACATTGGTCTCCAACGCCGCTCTTGCGGGTGAGGAAATCATTGTGGACAATAAGGAGGCACAATTCAAAGGCAGTTGGACGAAATCCACTGGTTCCACCCAGAAATACAAAGAGGATTATCGTTTTTTCTCCTCTACCGATGCCAAAGAACCAACGGCAACGGCAGAGTTTCGCCCGGTTATCCCGGCGGCGGGTCGATATGACGTGGATATCTGGTTTACCTCTGGAGACAACCGCTCCACCATGGCCCCCGTCGTCATTTCGTGCCGTTCAGGCACTCAAACTTTCAAGGTTGATGAAAAACGGGATGGTGGAAAATGGGTAAATGTCGCCAAAAACCAGGAGTTCGATCTCGGTAACTCCGGTTTCATTATCCTCGGCAATAACACCGGCGCTACAGGGACGGTGGTTGTGGCGGATGCCATTCGACTGACCCAGGTCGGTGGCGAACCCGGTTTCGTTGTCAATTTTTCGCCCGCAGTCGGCGGAACATTTATTAAAGATCCGAATAAGAGTGGTTTCGTGGCCGGTTCTTCGGTGCAAATCACTGCGATTGCGGATGAAGGCTACGTCTTCAATGGTTGGACAGGTGATGTCACCGGCATGGCAAATCCCATGACCTTGACCATGGATCGCGACAAAAATATTGGGGCAACCTTTATTCAAGGTGGTATTGGCGTGATCATGGAGTACGACGAAGCGGTCTATTTCGGAGACTGGACACAGGGGGACGTTAAATTCGGCAAGCCTCACGGGGACGGCTTTCGTTGGATCTCGGGCGGCAAAGGCAAGGCAAACAAGGCGACAGCTACCTTTACCCCGGATTTACCTCGGAAGGGCAATTACGACATTTACGTCTGGTTCACGCCCGGCGGTAATCGTTCCGAAGGTTCGCCGTTTGAAATTACTTCCAAAAGCGGAAAGCAGGTCGTGCGGATTAATCAAAAAACCGGAGGCAATGATTGGGTGCTGTTGGCGGCGGGACAGGAATTCGACGCCGGCAAAAGCGGTTCCGTTCGTTTGATGAACGACGTTCCCGAACCGAGCGCCGTGGTGGTATCCGACGCCGTAGCGTTCGTTTATGTTGGCGGCCAGATGGCCAAAAAATAATTTAATATTCTGAAAACGCCGTGATTTTGCTTTTCTAATCACGGCGTTTTGTTTTTCATTCGCCCCACTTATTTCTATGAAAATTGTTCTCGCTTACTCCGGTGGTCTCGACACTTCCGTGCTTCTCTCGTGGATCAAGGAAACCTACGGCAATGCCGAAATGATCGCGTTCTGCGCCAACATCGGCCAGGAAGAAGAATTAAAAGGTCTCGAAGCCAAAGCGAAGAAGACCGGTGCCTCCAAGATTTACATCGACGATTTGCAGGAAGAATTTGCGCGCGACTTCATTTTCCCAATGATGCGCGCGGGCGCCGTTTACGAGAGCCAATATTTTCTCGGGACAAGCATTGCCCGCCCCCTCATTGCCAAGCGCATGATTGAGATCGCCCGCAAAGAAAAAGCAGACGCGATTGGTCACGGCGCCACCGGCAAAGGCAACGATCAGGTGCGTTTCGAGCTCACGGCGGCCGCACTTGCTCCGGAATTGCAAATCATTGCCCCCTGGCGCGATGAACGATTTCGCAAGGAATTTCCAGGCCGCCAGGAGATGATTGATTATTGCGCGAAACACAAGATTCCGGTGCAAGCTTCAGCAAAGAAGCCGTACTCCATGGATCGCAATCTTCTGCACATTTCCTATGAAGCTGGCATCCTGGAAGACCCGTGGTTTGATGCGAGCGATAAAAAGAACCGCGGCTATTTCAATACGCTTTCTGTTTTCCCGGAAGACGCACCGAACACGCCGGAATTCGTTGAACTGGAATTCGTCAAAGGCGACTGTATTGCCGTCAATGGCAAGAAGCTTTCTCCGCTCGGTGTAATGCAGACGTTGAACAAGCTGGGCGGCAAACATGGCGTTGGTCGCGTTGATCTCGTGGAAAACCGTTTCGTCGGCATGAAGTCCCGTGGTGTTTATGAAACCCCAGGCGGTGCTATCCTCCATTTTGCCCATCGCCAGATCGAAACACTCACGATGGACCGCGAAGTCATGCATCTGCGCGATTCGTTGATCCCGAAATACGGTGAACTCGTTTACTACGGTTTCTGGTTCTCTCCAGAACGTTTGGCTTTGCAAGCGCTTGTTGAAGAATCACAGAAGAACGTGACCGGCACGGTCCGCGTGAAACTATACAAGGGCAACATCATCTGCTCTGGTCGCAAATCTCCAGTCAGTCTTTACAATCCGCACATCGCCACGATGGAAGCCGATCCAACAAAGGCCTACAACCAGGATGACGCCACGGGCTTTATTCGGTTGAACGGGTTGCGTTTGCGTGTTGCTTCGCAGGTGCATAACTCGAAGAAGAAAAAGAAATAGTCGCAGGCAGGCTTCGCAAAAAACGATCTGGATTAAACGGGCGCTCCACGCTGTTATTTATCCATGCACCCCGCATGGATTTGGCAACGCATGGTCGTGCTCGTGGTCATCACGTTCGTTTGGAGTTCGTCCACACGCGCCGAAGTTCTTCTCGCTAAAGATCAAAAAACCGAGTGGCGAATCTATTCTCCCTCCACGAATGCCGCGGCTCAATTCGCCGTGGCTGAACTTCGACGCTATTTCACCCAAATCAGCCAGGCCGAACTACCGCTTTCGAAAAAGGAAAAATCAAAACACTGCATCGTCGTTGGGCTGAGGAGCGAGCTTTCCAAGAAGAATCTCGCCCTGCTTCCTCCTTCTCAAGCCGGTTACGATGGTTATACCGAGGCGATCTTCGAGAAACCGGAACAGATCATCATTGCTGGCGACAACGAGTGTGGGCTGATTTACGGCGTCTATGATTTTTTGGAACAATTGGGGTGTCGTTGGTTTTATCCCACACAAAACCCAAATGACCCGGAGGTCGTTCCGCAACGGAACAGAGTCTCCGCCGCAGCGGGTTCACGTGCTGTGTCTTCGCGAACTCGGTATCGCATTTGCAATGGCAGTTCGTGGTTTTTCCAGGTGGATTACGTCGCCGCAAAAAAGCAAATCGATTGGGCGATGAAGAATCGTTATAACGCGATGGGCTGGCAAGCTGCGGTGGCGGGAGACAAGAAATCCCTTCTCCAGCAACACCAGGAACTTCAAACGGAAGGTGTCCTTTCGGAGTTGCAGAAACGTGGGATGTTCATTCATGGTCCGGCCCATTCCTTCGATCATTTCCTCAGTTCAGAAAATCATTTTAAAGAGCACCCAGAATGGTTCGGAATGCGCGATGGTAAACGCGTTCCGCAAGCAGCTTTCGGTGCACAATTTTGTTGGTCCAATGCAGAAGCACGCAGGGAATTCATTCGCAATGCGGAGGCTTTCATTACCAACGCACCTTTAATCCACATCTTTTGCACGATTCCCTTTGATGGCGGCATTCCTTGTGCCTGCGACAAGTGCAAAAAGAGCGGCTCGAGCAATTTGCTTATGGTTTTGCTCGGTGAATTGATTGAACGATTGCAAAAGTCTCGGCCCGACGTTCTAGTGGAAACTGTCGGTGGCTATGGAGCGGTTCCCGATCCGCCTTCGAATCTCAGCATTATCCATCCGAAACAGCGCGTGGTCTGGGCGCAATGGGGACGACATCACGGACGCGGCTACGATGATCCGAACTACGATAAAAAGAATCTCGATAACTGGCGTATGGCTGCGAAAGGCGGGTTGACAATATGCCAATATTATACCGACAACTTTGCCGAGCCGTGGGTGATGGGACCTTTTACCAAGGCGATGCAAAGCGATCGCAAATATTTCTTAAAACACAATGTCGATGCGATGTACATGCTGATGTATCCCGTGGGTTATTGGTGGAATCACAGCCTCAACGGTTATCTTGGCGGACGCGCTTTTTATGATGCCTCGTTTAACCCGCGCGCCGCGATTCACGATTATGCCACCAACTATTTTGGTCCGGACGCCGGACCGTTTCTGGCGAAATATTACGGCGAGTGGGCTGATAACGTCGATTTGTCGTATCGCGTTCGGGGTGATGCGCGGAAGCAGGATCGCGTAATGTTGCGGGACCAGCGGACAAAATTTATTCAGCCAGCCGTCAAAGCAGCGAAGGACAGTCCGGTTTTCTCCGCTCGCGTGGCGAAGGTTGAGAAGTTGCATACCCTTGCTGAACTTCTCGGTGAAGCTCATCGTCAACACGATGTTGTCTTGATCCTGAGACAGCGCGGGCAGTTCGACGATGCCGCCAAAATGATCGAGAAAGCCCGGGGGCAAACCGACAAAGTAATGGAAAAGTTCTATGCTCTGGCCGATTTGAATGAAGGATTGATCGAACGCAAAGAAGTCCCGGCCTTTATTAAGATGGCAGTGAAAAACTGGATCGACACCGAATCCAAAGCGATTGCGGCAAGGGACACGGTGGTCCCTCCGAATCCGTGGAAAAATCTAGCCGAAACTGAATTTCTGCCGGAGGACGGAGTTCATTAGTTTGGTTCTCAAAAACTTTTTGTAACTCGCCTCGGGCCTTTTGCTTCTGGAAAGGCATGCGCTTGTTTCAACTGCTCCTGCCTGTTGTCGCTCTTTTCGTCGTTTCTTCGCCTGCCTCCGCGGCCGAAACAAAAAAGCCTAATATTCTTTTCATCGTTGGCGACGACATGGGATATGCCGATGTTGGATTCAACGGCTGCAAAGATATTCCTACGCCGAATCTTGATTCGCTCGCCAAATCGGGCGTCCAATTTAAAAACGGATACGTTTCTGCGCCGTATTGTTCACCAAGTCGCGCAGGTCTGTTGACGGGACGTTACCAACAGAAGTTCGGTCATGAGTTTAATCCGAGTCGTGCCAACACTGGCCTTCCGGTTGATCAAGTCACTATTGCAAATCGTCTGAAGAAAATTGGTTATACAACAGGACTGGTCGGCAAATGGCATTTAGGAAATCTCCCGGAAATGCAGCCGCAGCAACGAGGCTTCGATGAATTCTTCGGGTTCCTTGCGGGATCACACAGTTATTTCAGCTGGAACGGTATGTTGCGTGGAACACAGCCTGTGGAGGGAAAAGAATATTTCACCGACGCTTTTGCGCGCGAAGCAACCACCTTCATTCAAAAGCACAAGCAGGAACCCTGGTTCCTTTATCTCGCCTTCAACGCCGTTCATACCCCGATGCACGCTACGGATGAGCGCCTTGCGAAATTTGCCAATATCGAAGACAAAACCCGACGCACCTACGCTGCGATGATGTTTGCGCTCGATGAGGCCATTGGTCGGGTGCGCAAGACGCTTGCCGAAACCGGACAGGAGGAGAACACTCTGATTGTTTTCTTCAGTGATAACGGTGGTCCCACGATGCCGGGCACAACCATGAACGGCTCAACCAATAGCCCTTTCCGTGGATCAAAGCGTACCACCCTGGAAGGCGGTATTCATGTGCCTTCATTGCTTTCGTGGAAAGGGCATGTGAAGCCTTTTGTTTACGAGCCTATGATCGTGCAGCTTGATTTTACGGCGACGGCTTTTGCACTCACTGGATTGGATGTTCCAGAGGCGGATGGCGTGAATCTTCTCCCGTATTTGTCGGGAGATAAAAAAGGTGCGCCTCACGATGTCCTTTACTGGCGCTTTGGCGATCAGATGGCAATTCGCATCGGCGATTACAAGCTGGTTCGCTATGACAAGAACGTCGATTTGCGTACTGGTCATAAGGAAGCTGCAACAGAAGCGAAGCTCTATAACCTCGCGAGCGATATCGGAGAATCCAAAGATCTGGCCGCCACGATGCCGGAAAAGGTCAAGGAGTTGCAGACAAAATGGGACAGTTGGAATGCTACTTTGATGAAGCCGCTTTGGGGTTGGCGCGAAGGCGATAACGATGGCGATCCAGGCGAGAAGAATGCCAAGAAGTCGAAAAAGAAATGATCGGAGTTTTATCTAAGGCAAAAGGCCACCAGCATTGCTGCTGGTGGCCTTTTTGATTACATCGAATCGAAACGTTACGCCGGAATCATTCCGTTTTTACGGGCGTAATTGAATAAGCCGCCGGCATCAACGACAGGACGCACATCGCCCAATGGTTTGAAGGAATAAACCTTACCGGTTGCCTGAACCGTAACGGTGGCTTTGTCCAAATCGACCGTCACAACATCACCGGTCTTTAGAACATCGCAAAGACGTTCTGTGATTTCACAGGGATAGAGTTCGCCGGTCGATACGCAATTGCGGAAGAAAATGCGGGCAAAGCTTTCCGCGAGGATCACGCGGGCGTTGGCGGAGCCCAACGCAATCGGAGCGTGCTCACGGGAACTGCCGCATCCGAAGTTTTTGCCGGCGACGACGATTGGATAATCGCTGTCGACTTTTCCTTCCTTCACAAAGCGGGTTTTGTAGAGGGACTCCGGCAAACCGGCCAACGCGAAGCTGCCGAGCTTTTCATATTCTTCCGGAATCGTCGGGACTAAATTCAAATATTGGGCAGAAATGATCTGGTCGGTGTCGATATTATCGCGCACCACATACACTGGACCGGTAAAAACGGATTGCATCGGAACCCAGTTTAATTCCAGACGGTCGGTTTTCAACCCCTTTTCTCTTCCCTCGCTTGTCGCATTCATTGCGAAAAAAAACTTGATGCGCGGGCTTAAATCAACGAAACGAATCGCCTGATGCAGGAACTCATTTCGAAGGCAGCGGTATTGTTGGAAGCGCTGCCCTACATTCAAAAATTCAGCGGCGAAACATTCGTGGTGAAATATGGCGGTAGCTTTATGGATTCGCCGGACCCGGCGGTTCGTAATGGAGTGGCCCGCGACATCGTTTTCCTCGAAGCGGTCGAGATTAATCCTGTGGTTGTCCACGGCGGCGGAAAAGCCATCACCCGGGCGATGGAAAAAGCGGGGTTGAAGGCAAATTTTATCCAAGGCCAGCGTGTCACCGATGAGGCCACCGTGAAAATTGTCGATGATGTTCTCTCCCGGGAAATCAATCCGGACGTCGTGTCGACGATTAATTCCCTTGGCGGTGTCGCCAAAGGTTTTGCCGGCCCGGAAATTTTCAAGTGCCGCAAAATTTTTGTCAAAAGTCCCGAAGGAGAGCAGTTGGATATCGGTTATGTGGGCGAGGTTGTGGACGTAAACACCGCGCCGTTGCTCGAATGTATTGCCAAAGGAGTCACCCCCGTGATCAGCCCGACCGCCCGTGGCGAAGACGGCAAGATCTATAACTGCAATGCGGATGTGGCGGCCGCTCAGGTCGCCATCGCTTTAAAGGCGAAACGACTCGTCTTCATGAGTGATGTGCCAGGGCTGATGCGCGATCCGAAAGACCCTGCCACGGTTATTTCTCATCTGCAGATTGGCGAGGTTGATGGTTTGAAAAAGGCGGGTATTGTCGACAAAGGAATGATTCCAAAAGTCGACAGCGCGGTGGCGGCGATTAAATCCGGCGTGGAAAAGGTTTCGTTCATTGACGGACGCGTGGCTCACTCTGTGTTGCTGGAGGTCTTTACCGATGCTGGTATTGGCACGGAAGTTGTCCTATAGAAATTCAAGTCTCCTCCCAACGTCGCAAAACAATTTCAAATTTATGTTCAAGCAAAAGAAAGTAACACCCGATCGTTTGATGCAATTTGCATTCGGCTATGCTCCTGGTCTGATCATTCACGCGGCGGTGGAACATGGCTTTTTCGATGCGTTAAGCAAAGGTCCTAAAACAGCAACGGAGTTGGTGAAAGCAACCGGTGCTTCCTTGCGCGGTGTTATCGCCATTGCGGATGCTTTGGTTGGACTGGAGTTTTTCGGTAGAGCTGGAAGTAAATACACGCTGACTCCGGAAAGTGCGGCGTTTCTGGTTTCGACAAGTCCCGCGTATCACGGCGCTTTCTTCAAACATATGTCGAGCCAGTTGCTTCAATCATGGATGCAATTGCCGAATATTGTTCGCACTGGAAAACCTGCCACGCGCGTCAATCGACAGAAAGGTGGGGCGGAATTTTTTGCGGAGTTTGTGGAGTCACTCTTTCCCCTCAGCTATGCCGCGGCTCGAACGCTTGGGGAGCATTTAAAGATTTCGAAGGCGAAAACACCCGTAAGTGTTCTCGACCTCGCCGCTGGCTCTGGTGTCTGGGGAATCGGCCTCGCACAACAATCGCCGAAAGTTCAGATCACGGCTGTGGATTGGCCGGCTGTTTTGAAAGTAACTGCCCGAGTGGCGAAGAAGCACGGTGTTGGTAAACAGTTGAAAACCGTCGCCGGAGATTTATTGCAAGCTGACTTTGGTGCGAATCATCAAGTGGCGACACTGGGGCACATCTTGCATAGCGAAGGCGTGGAACGCAGTCGCAAATTGCTCCGTAAGACATTCGATGCCCTTGCTCCGGGCGGGACTATTGCCATCATGGAATTTGTTCCAAACGAAGAACGTACCGGACCGCCAATGCCATTGATTTTTGCCGTCAACATGCTGGTGAACACCACGGAAGGCGATGTTTTCACATTTGGAGAAATCAGCAAATGGCTGAAAGAAGCTGGATTCAAGAATCCTCGGCTCTTACCGGTTCCGGCTGTGTCGCCGTTGATCTTGGCGACCAGGCCTTGAGGTTCAAGGCCCTGTGCGGCATTGAACTGAGAGCTCGTCCGTGCCACTCTGGGCGGGTGAGGAACACGGATGGCTATTTGATTCGGGAGAACACCGGCACTTCCGGGTTGGAAATGACCGCTCGAACGGTTGCGGGTGTTTTGACGCATTTTGAAATTCCTCATCTTATTGTGGGTGGGCTTGCTGTCCAGGAGCATGGGTATCCGAGGATGACAATCGATGTGAATATCGTTGTGCCGGATGTTTTGGAGGCGGTTGAATTTTTAACCTCAGATTTGTCCGGTCCTTTAGTCCGTGTGCCAAAGTTTGAGGACCGCATTAAAGACACTCGCAACGGAGTTTTCATTGACCTCTTGCCGGCTGGTAAAGTGGTGAAACCCGGGTGTCAAATTCCCTTTCCAAAGCCGTCCAAAGTGACGGAGCATCTTCAGATCATTTCGCTCGAAGAACTCATTTCCTTGAAACTGGATAGTTGGGAGCAAAGTCCGCTGCATCGTTTGAAGGATAAGTCGGATGTCGTTGAATTAATCAAATATCGCGCTCTGCCACGGGACTTGAACGTCGCTGCTCCGGTGCCTCAATCCTATCTGGAATTATGGGATGGTTTACAGGCCGAGAAATAAATTCACGGGACCGGGGTGTTTTTATGAATTGTTACACGGTTTTACTTCTCTTCATCAGCTTGTGGACGCTCGGTTGCCAAAGTCATTCTGTTTTGTCCCCCGCTGTATCGACATCAAATCGAGTCCCGAAATGGCGCGGCGTTCATTTGTTCGTGCAGAGCAACGAAGCGGTGGATGGGCTTGCCGAAGAATTGCCGAACCTGGTGAAAATCGGTGTCAACACCGTCGTCCTGGAAGTGAATTACAATTTTGATTTTAAATCGCATCCAGAACTGGTGGGCAGGAAAGTCATCACCCGTGATCACGCCAAAAAATTAGCGGCGGCGGCCAAAAAGCACGGCGTCCGATTAATTCCGGAACTCGACTGCCTCGGCCACCAATCATGGCGAAAATCGGATGCGCCATTGTTGCGCGTTTATCCCCAATTTGCGGAACCAATCGGATCCAACACCGATCCGGATGGCGCGCATTTGCATAGCTGGTGTCCCCAAAATCCCGACGTTTACCGAGTCGTCTTTTCGTTGATTGATGAATTGTCTGAGGCATTCGAAGCGACGGCGTTTCACGTTGGCATGGACGAAGTATTCTGCATCGCTTCGGACAAATGCCCACGCTGCAAAGGTGGCGATCCTGCGCAATTGTATGCAAAAGCTGTCAACAACCTGCATCGACACATTGTGGAAAAACGCAAAATGGAAATGTTGATGTGGGGCGATCGGTTGCTCGATTCGACGAAACTTGGTTACGGGAAATGGGAAGCCTCTCGCAATGGGACGTTTGGAGCGGTGGATTTAATTCCGAAAGACATTGTTATTTGCGATTGGCATTACGAAAAGCAAAAGGAATATCCCTCCGTTCCTTTCTTGTTGAACAAAGGATTCCGCGTGTGGCCATCGGGCTGGCAACCGTTGGAGGCGACAAAAGCATTCAGCAAATATTGCCGTGACCAAAATCATCCTCGCATCGTGGGCTATCTCGGAACGGCCTGGAGCAAGGCTAATGTCCATACCGCCGCCACGTGGCCGCCGTTTGTAGAAGTGCTCAAGGAATGGGAAAATTAATGTTCCGTAATTTTTTTGTATCTTTTGCTGCCGTTCGCCATTAACTAAACACCGATGAAAGAAATTGTCCCGGCTCCGCCTGCGATCGTCCGGAATGACGCCGCAGCCATCAAAGGTCTTTTTGAGAAAAATGTTATCCCTTCCTATGCTCGCTTTGACATCACGCTGAGCCACGGGGCAGGCAGCTATGTCTGGGACATCACGGGAAAGCGATATCTTGATTACGCTGGCGGCATCGCGGTGCTGGCCCTGGGGCATGCGCATCCCGAGCTCACGCAGGCACTGATTGAGCAATCACAGAAGCTCACTCACACATCGAATCTTTACTTTCACGAACCACAAGGCCGTCTTGCCGAATCGATCGTCAGTCTGGTTGGCCCGGGAAAAGTTTTCTTTTGCAACAGCGGCGGCGAGGCCAATGAAGGACTGTTCAAGCTGGCTCGAAAATTTGGCCATGATGAAGGGCGATTTGAAATCATCACCGCCGTGAACTCGTTTCACGGACGGACACTCGCCGGAATTTCTGCTACCGGCCAGGACAAGGTGAAGAAAGGCTTCGAGCCGATGGTTCCTGGTTTCAAACACGTTCCCTACAACGATCTTGAAGCAGTGCGCAATGCGATTTCTCCTGCGACCGTCGCGATTTTGATCGAGGGCGTTCAGGGCGAAGGCGGCATTACGGGAGCCACGCCGGAATATCTCCTCGGCTTGCGTCAGTTATGCGATGAAAAGAAGCTGCTCCTTTTGATGGATAGCGTGCAATGCGGACATTTCCGCAGCGGTCGTTTCCAATCCTTCCAACGGATTCTCGAAGGTGTTCCCGGCGGGGAAAAATTTTTGCCGGACGGCATTTCCATGGCGAAGTCGCTGGGCGCCGGTTTCCCCATCGGTGCATTCTGGGTGCGACAACCTCATTGCGAACTGTTGAGCGCGGGTTCCCACGGTTCCACTTATGGCGGTAATCCGCTCGGTTGCGCTGTGGCCAATAAAGTCATGGAAATTATCAAGCGCGACAAGCTCGCTGACAATGTGCGGGTGCTGGGTGATTATCTAAAAAACGAACTACAGGCTCTTGGGAAAAAATATCCGACAGTGGTGAAGGCCGCTCGTGGTTATGGTTTTATCATCGGTCTTGAACTGGCGGAAAAGATCCCGGCGTTTGCGGCCAGTGATAAATCTGCCGCGGCTCAGTTTGTGAATCGCTTACACGAGGCCGGCATGCTTACCGTTCCGTCAGGGACACAAGTGATCCGTATTTTGCCTCCGTTCAATTTGAGTCGTGCGGAAGCAGAAGAGGGGATTCGAATTATCGAAAAGGTTGTGGCGCAGTTGGCTTCCTGAGAGTGGTGAAATTCGTTGAAACCGGAACTACCTCACCCTAACCCTCTCCTTCCCAGGAGAGGGAACAGCAGAAGAACACGTTTTGGAGATTTTTATATTGTCCGGCCGAAGACAGCGCTCGGCTCTCGCATAGCGCTGGAGACAATTCCCGTTTTTTCTCCGGGAATACTCTTCCTACACCAAAAGTTTATGCACCAGTTCGCCTTCCACATCGGTGAGACGGAAGTCGCGGCCCTGAAAACGATAAGTTAATTTCGTGTGATCAAATCCGAGCAGGTGCAACACGGTTGCATGCAAATCGTGCACGTGAACCTTGTCGGCGACGATGTGGAAACCCAGTTCATCCGTCTGACCAATTGTAATCCCGGGTTTAAATCCACCGCCGGCCATCCACATCGTGAACGCTTGCGGATGATGATCGCGCCCCATGCTGCGGCCAGCTTCAGGATTGGTTTCCACCATTGGTGTGCGACCAAATTCACCACCCCAGAGGACGATCGTTTCATCAAGGAGACCACGTTGTTTTAAATCCTTCACGAGCGCCGCGGCGGCTTTTTCCGTCAACCTCGTTTGTGTCTTCACACCACCGGTCACATCGCTGTGATGGTCCCAACCTTCGTGGAACAATTGTACGAAGCGCACTCCGCGTTCGATCATGCGGCGTGCGAGCAGGCAGTTTCTGGCGAACGAGGGTTTGCCTTCTTCCACGCCATACATTTCCAGGGTGTCTTTTGATTCCTTCGAAATATCCATCAGTTCCGGCGCGCTGGCCTGCATGCGAAATGCCATTTCGAAAGAGTTGATGCGCGTCGCAATCTCAGGATCACCCATCTGCTCCAGATGATGTTGATTGATGGCTTTCAACGTATCGAGCGACTTGCGCTGCATGTCCCGCGTAATTCCGGCGGGATTGGAAAGCGAGAGAATCGGATCGCCTGCTTTGCGGAACGGAACACCTTGATAAACCGTCGGCAGAAAGCCAGAACCGTATACCGAAGCACCACCGCTCAATCCGCCGGCGGAATTCAATACAACGAATCCCGGTAAACTCTGCGATTCACTGCCGAGACCGTAGGTCACCCACGAGCCCATGCTCGGACGACCGAACTGGGTCGACCCGGTATTCATGAGAATCTGCGCGGGCGCATGATTAAATGCGTCGGTCGTCATGGACTTCACGATGGCGATGTCATCAACGATTCCCGCAGTGTGCGGCAGGACCTCGGAAATTTCGGCACCGCATTGCCCGTGTTTGGCAAATTTGAATTGCGAGGCAAACAACGCCGCGTCGGGTTTGATGAAAGCGTATTTCTGTCCTTTAACGATTTCCGCGGGGACAGGCTGTCCGTCGTATTTCTGTAACGTCGGCTTGTAGTCGAACATGTCCAATTGGCTCGGCGCTCCGGCCATAAACAGATAGATCACGCGTTTCGCCTTCGGAGCGTAATGCGGTGCCTTCATCGCCAGGGGATCAACCACCTGAATCTTCGGCTTCGGCGCTCCACTTAACGAATCATTCAGCAACGACGCGAGTCCAATGCTCCCGAGGCCGACACCGCATTGTTTAAAAAACCAGCGGCGCGAAATGTATTTTGCCGATTCCCGGCGCAGTTCCTGTTCGTAGTTCATGGCGCTTACTCTTTCGTGATCGTTTCGTCCAGATTCAACAATACCCGCGATAACATCGTCAGTTCCGCGAGCTTGTGAACGTTTACTTTCGCGGGAATTTTGTCCTTGTCCTCAAGGGCGACTTTAATGGCTTCGGCAGTATCGTTTTCGAAATAATTTTGCTGGTCGCGCAACATCGCGAGCAGGTTGTCGAGTTCCACCTTGTCCGGCGTGCGGCCGGTGCAAAGTCGGAAGCCGTAAATAGCACGACCACGATCGTCGGCGCCGCCTTCCTTTAAAATGCGCAGTGCCAGGGCGCGCGAGCATTCATGGAACGCTGAATCATTGAGTGTGGTCAGCGCCTGCAATGGTGTGTTGGATTTTACGCGGCGAACACACGATGCTTCACCACTCGGCTGGTCAAAAATTGCCTGGGAAGGGTACGGGGCTGAACGTTTCCAGTATGTGTAGAGTCCACGGCGATAAAGACTGGAACCTTCGCTTGTCGGCCATTTTGGCGAACCATAGGCCAGAGACATTACACCATCCGGAATCACCGGATAAACGCTTGGTCCGCCAATCTTGGCATTCAACAGGCCGCTGGTGGCCAACGCAACATCGCGAATCTCCTCGGCATCGACGCGCACCCGCGCGCCGCGTTCAAGCCAGCGATTGTATTGATCAACGGCGAAGACCTCGGGCGTGACTTTGGAAGATTGACGATAGGTTGCCGACGTTACGATCAGCCGATGCATCGCTTTCATGCTCCAGCGCTGGTTCATGAACTCGGTGGCCATCCAATCAAGCAGTTCCGGATGAGACGGAGCATCGCAGCGGGTTCCGAAATCCTCCGGCGTTGTTACGAGACCCTGTCCAAAATAGTGCATCCACATCCGGTTCACGATTACGCGTGCCGTAAGGGGATTGTTTTTGTCGATGATCCATTTCGCGAGCGTGAGCCGGTTCGTTTTCCCATCCTGCGGCATGGGATGCAGGAAGGCCGGCGTGCCTGGGTTTACCGCTTCCAACGGTTTCTTGAAATCACCGCGTTTGAAGATGTGCGTTTCACGTGGATCGTCTTTGGCGAGGAGAACGAGAGTTTTTGGCACGGTCGGCCATTTCTTTTGTTCATCATCCATTTGCTTGTTCGCTTCGGCCAAACGATCGTCAAAGCGACGGTAGGCATCGAACAACTCCCGTTTCTCTTCCCTGGAAAGTTTCTTTTTCGCCAGCAACTGACGTTGCTCTTTTGAAAGTGGATCGGCCCGGAGGGAACGTTTATCAGAGATGGCGGAGATGCGGAACCGGCCAATGGTGTGTTGTCCACCGAAGACTTGTTTTAAATCGAACTTGATGTCCGTGCCGCCATCAAAACCAATCGGATCCTTCAGCTCAAAGACCGCGACGTGATTACGATTCCGTTTGCCCGGCAAATCTTCACCGCCCCAACCCAGTTTGTTGGTGATGTCATTATCGATGGCGGTCGTTACCGGAAAACCTGGCTGAGAAAAGTCCGCGGTCGCATTCGTGAAAACGATCTTGTTCGTTTTGGTCGGATCGTTCAGCGGCGTCGCTTCGGCAAAAATTTCGGTTAAAACGAAATTGCCGTTGGCCGCGCGACCGGGGCCATCGTTCGGCAGGTTTGGGTCAGCCAAAACTTCCAAACGAAAACCGGTGATGTTCTTCAGCGATGTCTTGCAACGGAACGAATAGCCGGAGACCGGTGGATTGGACGCCAGCGCAAGGAGCGATTTATCTTTCAGCTTTTCAAATTTGGTGCCGACACCACCGTAGTAATCTTCCGGATCAAGAACTTCCCAATCGTAATCGATGTCACGCATCTGCTGTTCCCAGTCGGCCATCTTTTCATCCAGATCAGACATCTTCGCCATACTTTCGTCGGCGAGTTTCGCGAGTTTCTTTTTGATGGCGTCGCGTCGACTCTGCTGTTCCGCATCGGGTACTTCCAGTTCCGGTTCGTCGTCGTTATTCAGGAAGGCGAAGAGCTGATAATATTCCTTCTGCGAAATGGGATCGAACTTGTGATTGTGGCATTGGCAGCAGTTGATCGTCAGACCAAGGAACGCTTTGCCCATGGTGTCCATGCGATCGATGATTCCTTCGACGCGAAATTGCTCCGGATCGACACCGCCTTCTTCGTTGATCATCGAGTTACGAAAAAAACCTGTCGCCACCTTCTGTTGCAGCGTTGGTTTCGGCAAGAGATCACCAGCGAGCTGTTCGATGGTGAATTGATCAAACGGCATGTCGTTGTTAAACGCATTGATCACCCAGTCGCGATAAGGCCAAATCGTGCGGGGCAAATCTTTTTCGTAACCGTTGGTATCGGCGTAACGCGCAGCGTCGAGCCAATGACGGCCCCATTTTTCACCGTAATGAGGTGAGGATAATAATCGGTCCACCAACTTTTCGTAAGCGTTGGAACTTTTATCCGCGAGAAAGTCGTCGATCTCCTTGAGCGTTGGGGGAAGACCTGTGAGATCCAAAGAAAGACGACGAATCAGAGTGGTTTTGTCTGCCTCGGGTGAGGGCCGTAATTTTTGTTCCTGCAGTTTCGCGTAAACGAATCCGTCGATGGCATTGCGACCCCAGCCTTTTGCTGCCGGGACTTCAGCGCGAACCGGGCCCTTAAATGACCAATGATCTTTTTTATCAACGTATTTGACCGGATCCACGCCATCTGGCCAGTGCGCTCCCTGATCCACCCACGCGCGCAGCAATCCCACCTGTTCCGCAGAGAGGCGCGAGCCTTTTTCCGGCATCACAAAATCAGGATCCAAACCTGAGACCGCCTGGATCATTCGACTCTCCGCACTTTTACCCGGGACGAACTCAACCCCGCGGTCGCCACCTTTCAAAGCGACTTGCTTGACGTCCCAGCGGAGTCCGCCTTTCTGGCGTTGTTCACCATGACAGGAATAGCAATGTTCCTTGAAGATCGGTTGGATATCTTTGACGAAATCGATTTGTTTCGAGGCGGCGGGCGGAAGTTTGCTGAAATCCGGTTGGTCTGCGGCCTGTGAACAGGTCCACGCCGTGAACGTAAGTCCCCAGACGACTAAAAGCGGCTTCTTTCCAAAAAGCGACGGCGCAAAATGCATAATGCAGAGAAAAAGGACGATTGAGCCACAATATTATTCGTGCGAATGCGGCGCAACAAGCAGTTTCGGGGACCGCAACAGGAACGCGGCGTTTACGCCGTATGGGTGTGGGGGACGTCTACGTCCCCGCTGATCACGACAATCGAACAGCTTGAGGAGACGCGGACGTCCCCTCTCCGGGGCGCGATTGCGAATTTTTCACAGGCTCTTCACGTCGCGCTCCTGAGTCTGACAAAATTTCGCCGCGCAAAAGTCGTCCGATACCGTGGATTGGAATTTTTTGCGCCTAAAAAGTGACGAAGTACGACCAAGCCTTGATCCCCAGCGATGAAAAATTCCTCTCAAGGGAGAGGGACCAGTTTTTGCGGCAAAGACCGTCCGGGACGCTTACTGGACGATTTTTGCCGTACGGAGTCACCGGCACGCGTATCGGATGACTTTTTGCAGGGAAAATGAGACGTTCTGCACGTATCACGCAACTTTTCGCCAGCAAGAAGTGGCGTGGTACGCGTAATGGACGGTTCCTCGCTGTTTTCGATGGGATGACAAGAGCATTATAAGGAATGGGACAATC
>CBHTTJ010000036.1:0-34186 GCA_966095605.1 uncultured bacterium
CCATCTTTTGCGCCGACCCATAAATTGTTCTCCTGGTCTTCGAAGAAACAAAGAATCTGATCGCGTGGTTCGGTATCGGTTTTGGTTCCCACAACGATTTTGTCGTCGACGACCCTTGCGAGTCCTCCGTACGTGCCCACCCAAAGGATGCCGCGACGATCTTCATAAACCGCCGTGACCGTATTGTCGGGCAGTCCATTGGTTTTCGTGAATTGAGTGAAGCGTCCATCCTTAAAACAAAGCAGACCCGAATTAGAGCCGACCCAGATGCTTCCGTCGCGACGGCAACAACTTGCGCGAATAAATTCCGGTTTGAAAACACTGAAACTCTGATTCGTGACGGCGATGCCGTTCTTAAGCAGAATCAAACTATCCGACGCGCTGACCCAGAGATCGCCGGTGGCAGTTTCCGCCATGGAACGAATCGAATGCACGGCGGTGTTCTTTTCGAGCAGGGAAGGGGAGGAGACTTTTCCGACGAGGGAAACCGCGCCATCGTGAATGCGAACGAGGCCCAGTCGTGTGCCGATCCACATGTTCTTTTCATGATGGGCATTCATGGAAAGCACATTATCGTCGACTTCAGGAGGCATTTTGTAAGTAGCCCATTGTCCGCCTTTCGATTGAAACAGGCCTTGCGCCGTGCCAACCCATAGATCGCCATTCAAGTCAGTCGTGAGAGCATTGATCTGTTGTTTGCGCGGATTGTTGTCGGAGGTCACGGACAGAAAATCGAACTTCTCTCCATCGAAACGTGCCAGTCCGCCTTGCGTGCCAATCCAGATGAAGCCATCGGCGGTTTGGGCAATGGAACGAACGGTGTTGCGGGATGCGTCATCGCTGACTTGCCAGAGCCGGGCTTTGAACGGAGGAAACGGATCGGCGAGAACCGTGCTGGCGCAACAATGGAGAACGAACAAAAGAAACGGTATGCATCGGAAAATGAAAACGCCCGACAACCCTCTTTCGGAACGAACAATCATGATCTTTTGGGGGATGCGAAATCGTAGAATATTGGTTTGACGCTAACAACGAAGAAATAGGGCAGGTCCGGTGGTTGCCAGACCTGCCCCAACCTATCCACCACTTCGAAAGTGATGTTTACTCGTTGGACGCGGCAGTTACTTCGATGATGCGGAAATAAGTATCCGTTCCATCATTCACCACCTCGACCGTGGTCGAAGTATCGGTGGCTGTCTCGGTCTGTACCGTCTTCCATTCACCGCTCGCAGAGGAGCGCGTTTGAATGGCGTACGTCGTGCCGGGCTTCGAATCCCAGACGAGAGTTGAAGTATCTCCGCCGGCGACGAAACCTTCAGCGCCTTGAGTTCCCAACGTATCGGAGGTGACGACAACCGTGAGCGTTTTGGAATCGCTCTTCACGAGCCCACCGTTCGTCGGACTGTCCTGTCCGGTTACGGTGATGCTGTTTGTCGTACCGATGTCACTCGCTCCTGGTGTCCAGGTAAAGACGCCTGCCGTTTGGTCGAGGGCAGCAGTTGGATGTGTTTCCACGAAATCCGCATCCAACCCATAACTCAGTCCGGCTCCGGGATCCGGGTCCGTTGCGCTCGCGGTGAAGGTAAGGCTGCTGTTGGCTTTTATGGTAACAGTGCCGGGCAGCGTCGTCGTCGTGACCACCTTGAAGTTGTCCATATGCACCGTGTAAGCGCCGGTCCCGCCAGCACCAATCAGTGCGATGTGTTCGAGGGCCTGCTGGCCAGGGCTGAGTACGCCATTGCCGGTGAAACTGACCGTCGGTTCGTTCGGAAGATCGAACTCCAATGTCGTCCAGGTGTTGGCGCTGACCGTTCGTGTAGCTTGAGGACAACTGCTGACCACGCTAGTGGCGCCCACGAATTCGATGTTTCCGGTGGTTCCGCCATTCGCGCCGTTTTCTGCGGTCGTGCCCGTTTCGCGAATCCCGAGGCACACCTTCAGCGCTTTGTCGGTATGAATATCAAATCTCAACCGCGCACTGGCGTTGATCGCCGGGTTCGGCAGGAACGTGGTATTCAAGGTATTCAACCGCACCCAGTAATTGCTGACGCCGGCCTTGAAGGACCAGGCGGTCTTCAACACTTTCGAACCCGCGTTGGCATTGCCCGCGGGGAACGAAGTGGTGACGGTGGTGTAGTTGTTCACCGCGGTATCCACGAATGCAACGGTGGTGCTGGAGTTTGCCGGCTTCTTGAACATCACCGCTTCATTCGGTGTGTTGTTCGTGAAGGTTTCAAACGTGAACACCGTTTCGGTGGCTCGCGCTATACCGAGACCGAGAACTGGTGCTGCATTCGTTGGAACAACTTTGATGACGACGGATTGTTCGTCCCACAACGGCGGAGTGCCATTGTCTGTCACACGAATAAGCACTGTGGTGGTGCTCACTCCAGATGGCGGAGTCCATGAGAACGCACCGCCGCTTGTGATGGAGGAACCACTTGGTCCGGAGGTCAACGAGTAGGTGAGCGATTGCGCCGGAACATCATCGTCCTGCGCATCGGCATTAAAGCTCACTGCTGCTCCACTGTTGTTTTCCACGGTGAGGTCCGGGATTTTGTTCAGTCGCGGTGGTGTGTTCACTTTGTTGACCGTGACTGTGATCGTTTGACTGCCACTCAAGTTGGGTGATCCGTTGTCCGTGACCACCAGGGAAATGGCATTGGTGCTCGGACTTTGGTCTGGCATGGGTTTCCAGGTAAAGACACCTGTGTTCGCGTGGATCGCGGCGTTCGTCGGAGCACCGGCGCCGAGACTGAACGTCAGATTTTGCGAAGGTGAATCGGTATCGCTCGCGGAGGTGTTCACCGTTAACGTGTCGCCGGTATCAACGCTGAAAGTGGTGTTGGTCTTCACCGACAATGTTTCGAAGTCATCGAGATACATGGTGTAAAAACCCGTTCCACCGTTTGGCACAATGACAAGATGTTCGAGAACACCTTTACCGGCCGCGAGAGCTCCATTACCCGTGAAGGAAGCGATTGTTTCCGCAGGGAGATTGAAGTCGAGCTGCACCCAGTTGCTTGCAGTGATGGTGCGTGTTGGTGCCGGAACGCCAGCCGAAGCGGTTGCGCCCACCCATTCCAAAGCGCCACTGGTACCGCCATCGAGCCCGATTGGATTTTGCGTTCCCGTTTCACGAACGCCGAGAGCAATCTTGACCGACTTGCTGCTCCAGACTTTGAAACGCACATGTTGGCCGAGATCAATTGTTGGATTTGGATACGCAAATCCATTTGTCCAGCTCGAGGAGGTGAACGTGGCAAGACGGCACCATGGATTCGTTGTGCCGGTTTTGAACTGCCAGTTTACATACAGCGCCTGATAACTGCTGTTGACGCTGTCGCGCGGGAAACTATTGGTGATGTAAGCGAATGAAGTGCTGTCGAGGAACTGTGTGGTTGTTCCGGAGAAATACGGCACACGGAACAACGCTTCATTATTGTGACCGCCGACCCCTTCATCATCGAGTTCGTCGAACTGAGCGAACGGATGAAGGGCATTGATGGCGCCAACAGTCAGAGTTGGAGCAGTGTTCACTTCATTCACCGTCACGTTAAACGTTTTCGTTCCCTTCAAAACAGGGGTTCCATTGTCTGTCGCCGTGACAGTTACCTGATAAACCTGACCGCCATCCGTTTCACCGGGCGTATAACTGATCGCACCGGAAGTCGAATCGATCGTCATTCCTGGTGGTCCACTGATGCTGTAGGCAATCGTGTTGGCAGGAACGTCAGCGTCGGTCGCAGACGCCGTGAGATTCAACGTGCTCCCTTCGTTAACAGATTGATTGGAAATCGCAGCGATCACCGGTGTGGTGTTCACTTCGTTCACGGTCACGGTGATTGTTTCGAAATCATTGGAGACTGGAGAACCGTTGTCAGTCACACGCACGGTGATGGGAAACGTTCCAGGTCCTTGCGATTCCGTAGGAGTCCAGCTAAAGGCACCACCCGAAGTAATTGAAGCGCCTGCTGGTGCACCGGCATCGAGACTGTAGGTCAAAGTTTGTCCACCGTTTGGATCCGTGGCCGTTGCGTTGAAGGACAAGGTGCTTGCTTCGTTCACGCTCTTATTGCCGATTGCAGCAAGCACTGGAGCGGCGTTGCCCGTTCCGGTGACGGAGACGTTAAAGGTTTGAAAATCAGTTCCTCCGAGACCATCAGTTACGCGTACGGTAATTGGATAATCTCCGCTCGTTCCTGCAGCAGGAGTCCAAGAGAATTTACCCGTGCGGCGTTCAATCGTCGCTCCGGCTGGAGCGCCAGCGTCCAGAGAATAAACGAGATCGTTTTGAACGACGACAGCGAGGTCATCGATGTAAATGGTATAGCTACCGGGCCCACCTTCACCACGCACGATCAAGTGTTCCAGAACACCTTTCGCGCCGCTCTGATCAACTTGTCCGTTCCCCGTAAAAGAAGCCTGCGGTTCAAACGGAATGTTGTAGCTAACTGTCGTCCAGGTATTGGCAGGAACAGCATGGTTAGGAATTGGATTTCCACTTACGACGTTCGTAACGCCGGCCCAATCCAATGTCCCGGTCGTGCCGCCATTCGCTCCATAGGCAGCCGTCGTTCCGGTTTCTCGGAAACCGACGCCGACTTTCAACGCCTTCGTCGAGTAAATGCGGAACTTCACAATCTGATCCAACGCAACGGTTGGATTCGGGACAACAGGAGCGTTAAAGGTGTTTAACCGCACCCAATAATCAGTGGTGCCGGTTTTAAAGGTCCACTGTGCTTTCAAGGCGTGGGTGCCACCAACACCAGCAGGTGCGTTAGTCACGACCATTGAATAGTTGGTCTGTGCTGTGTCAATGAAGCTGGCGGTAGTCGAGGAATTTAACGGATCTCGGAAAACAACTTCCCGATCTCCGTGAGGACTTCCTTCCCATGTCCCGATTGTAGTTGTGACTGGAGCCGGTGCGTTCGGATCGCTCGAAACAGCCGTGAACGAGAGAGTCATTCCCGAAGACACGGTTTGATCTGCAATCGTATTCAGGATGGGCGGTGCATTCGGCGTCGCTTTGTTAACCACTGCGGTGTAGCTCGAGTTGCCGTTCGCATTGTAACTGCGCACTCGATAATAATAGGTCGTCAGAGCCGCGAGCCCGGAATCAGTGTAAGAAGTGACGCCAACATTGTTGGTGCCAATCTGTGTGAAGGGCCCGGCTGCAGCGGTCCCACGTTCAATTTTGAAACCAACTTCGCCACCCGCATTGTCAGTCCAGGTGAGCGCCAACTTGTTCCAGTTCGCCGATCCAGAAACGGAATTTACCGCTAACGCGCTGGGGGCAGCAGGGCCAGTCATCGTTGAAGCAACATTTGAATCGGTGGAATTTCCTGCCGTATTAAACGCCGCGATCTTATACCAATACGTACGATTCCCCGTCAGGCCTGTATCCGAATAACTTGTGGCATTGATTGCCGTGCTCGTTACAAGGGTATAAGTGGTGCCGTCCGTCGAACGATAAATGCGGAAACCATCCTCGTTAGGAATACCATCCGTCCAGGCAAGATTGATTTGCACATCTGAAATGGTCGTTGCGGTCAATCCGGTAGGGGCTGCCGGAATTGTATCCTTGGTGGTCGCATTTGCCGTATTCGAGTAACCGGAGTTTCCCGAGGCATTGTAAGCTCGAACGCGATAATAATAAGTCGTGCCCGAGGCCAGGCCGGTGGACGAATACGTTTTCACATTTGCGCCGACGGTTCCGATTTCTGCAAAGCCACTGCCGGAGGAAGTTGAGCGTTCGACCTTGAACCCACTTTCGTTACTTGAATTGTCGGCCCACGCCAAATTGATCTGGCTCGTGGAAGCGGTTGTTGCAGTCAAGCTGCTTGGAGCCGCGGGTACCGAGACGACACCTTTCACGAGATCCATGAAATGATTCCAGTTCCAATAAGGACCCGGATCGTCATGCGTATTACAGGTTGGGTCGATACCGAAATTGGCTGACGCATAAGTACGCCACGCCGACGAACGAGATCCTTCATCATGGCCCACGCAATGATTACGGTCTTTGGCGAATCCGTATTTTTCGCACTTCGCTCGAGTAATCAAACTGGATGCCGAATACATTTGTTCTGTGTACCAGGCAGGGTTATTACGGAAACCTTCATGTTCCGTGCCCATGCTGTAACCATTCCAACAACGCGCATGCCATGCATAGTAAGCGTCGCGCACCATTTGGCCGACTGCTCCTGCTGCTGCATCGCTCGTGGTATCTTTTTTGCCGTTGACGAGATAATGAATACTCACCGAGACGCTGCATTGTTGCAGATAGGAAATACCCGTTAGGTAATATCCTTCCATGTCGTGATGGACATAGAATTTTTTTCCGTGCCCTGATGTGTTCCATTTGCTGCAGGAACCGGTGCCATAAAATGTCGCCGGTGGATAATCGGTGCTCGCATGCGCGGTCGCACCAACCACGCAGACAGCCAAAGCGGCCATGCCGGTGGAAAATTCCGCGAGACGGTTTTTGTCGCCTGGGAATGATGGATTTTTGGGTTTCATGTTCAGTTCGCCGTAGTGTGAGTGTATTTTATTTTTGTGCTGTTTGGCCGGTTCTCTCCAAACCACCTTGTGGCTTTTGCGAGAACAGTCTTCTTTGGGGAACGGCAAACAATACCCGAGATAATGGTGAGCTATCTGTACCCTTTATCGACGCTGCATGATGATGAAATGGTCAATGGTTGCCCTCGATTGCTGCATCTGTAGTACAAACTGACTTAAATGTAGCAATCGGGGATTTATCGGTCGGATCCGCTCGATTGCCAGCGAAACGAGCGCACCGTGCGGCAGTGTCCTCCCGGGATAAAAAATGTCCGCTACAGATAAATCTTTTTTATCCAACCATTGGGTTGTTCGATTTGCAGATAAACTTCAAAATGGCGGAAATTCTGGGATTTTTCGAGGTGGTTTGAGAATGGTAAATTGTGTCAAAACTTGTTCACGAAGCCGTTTCCGAGTTATTCACCGACTCCCTGCAAACAGGCCTCTCTCTAGGGTTTTCCGTTAGTCGGGTATGCGAATAACTACTGAATAAAATTTTTCCGAAATTTTCTTGAAACCACAATATGTGGTGGTAAGTTCGCAGTCGCTCCCCAATTTATGGGGTGTCTCCGACGGAGATACGCCACAAATAGTGGAGTTTTCGTCGCTTTCCGCCTGAGTAGGCTCAGTGTTGGATGGTGCTGCCGGAGTAATAACTTTTAAAGGAAAAGGTAATAGCCATGATCGACGCTCGCGAAGAAGTCCTTTCGCCCAAACAATCGCAAGTCCGCCGTTCTTCCAAATTGTCCGCCAATCGCCCAGGGGCAAGCCGCACAGCCAGCGGAAAGAAGTCACTCCGCGTCCAGCGGGTATTCAGCGATGCCAAAGTAAAGCCGTTCGACCAGATCGAATGGGACAAGCGCATTGCAGAAATCACAGATGATTCGGGTAAAGTGATCTTCAAACAAGAAGGAGTTGAAGTACCGAAAAACTGGTCGGTGCTCGCCACGAAGGTCGTTGTCTCAAAATATTTTTACGGCGAACAAAACACCTCCGAACGCGAAACGAGCGTTAAGCAATTGATTCATCGCGTCACGCGCACGATTGCTGATTGGGGCGTGAAGGATGGCTATTTCACCAAGGAAGAAGGCGAAGTTTTTTATGATGAGTTGACATGGCTGTGTGCGAATCAATACGGAGCGTTCAATTCGCCGGTCTGGTTTAACGTTGGTTTGTACAGCCAATACGGCGTGGGTAAAAACTCCGCGAAAGGTAATTGGTTTTACAATCACAAGACCAAGGAAGCGGAACGTGCGGCGACGCAGTACGAATATCCACAGGGCAGCGCCTGTTTCATTCAATCGGTGACGGACAATATGGAAAGCATCATGCACCTCGCTTATAGCGAAGCGATGCTCTTCAAATATGGATCTGGTACCGGCACAGATCTTTCCCCGATTCGTTCCAGTCGCGAAAAATTGAGCGGTGGCGGTCGCCCAAGTGGTCCGATGAGTTTCCTTAAGGTTTATGATCAGGTTGCGAACGTTGTGAAATCCGGCGGCAAGACGCGTCGGGCAGCGAAGATGAACACGCTTCGTGATTGGCACGGCGATATCGAAGAGTTTATCGACGCGAAGCAGAAGGAAGAAAAGAAGGCATGGGCGTTGATCGAGCAGGGGTATAACGGTTCCTACAACGGCGAAGCCTACGGCAGCGTCATGTATCAGAACGAAAACCTCTCGGTCCGCGCGAGCGATGAGTTCATGCAAGCTGCCGTTGACGGCAAGGAATGGTGGACGAAGTCCGTCAAAGGCCAGCCGCTCCAGAAGAAAGATGCCAGCACGCTCTTGAACAAGGTCGCGGAAGGTACATGGATCTGCGGTGACCCAGGTTTGCAATACGACGGCGCGATCCAGAAGTGGCACACCTGCAAAGGAACAGAACCGATTCATTCCACGAATCCCTGCTCCGAATACGTTTTCCTCAATAACACCGCGTGCAATCTCGCGTCGTTGAACCTGATGAAGTTCAAGCGAGAAGACGGTGTATTCGATATCGAGCGCTTCAAGGCAGCGGTTCGCATCTATATTACGGCGCAGGAAATCCTCGTTGACAACGCGAGTTATCCGACCAAAGAAATCGCTGAGAACTCGCACATTTTCCGCACGCTCGGTCTCGGTTACGCAAATCTTGGTTCATTAGTAATGAGCTATGGTTTTGCGTATGATTCGAACGAAGGTCGTGCGCTGGCGGGTGCGATCACTGCTGTGATGACGGGCCAGTCTTACGAAACCTCCGCTGACATCGCTGCCGTGATGGGCGCGTTCGAAGGATACAAAGATGCTCGTTGCGCTGGTGTTGATAAGGCGATTAGCAAAGACAACGTCGAATCAATGCTCGGCGTCATCAAATTGCATCGCCAGGCGGTCGAACAAATTCAGCCGAGCAGCGAATTCAATTATCTCAAGGACGAAGCTCGCAAGTGTTGGGATCGTGCGTTAGCTCGCGGTAAAGAAGTGGGTTATCGCAATGCGCAGGTTACGGTGCTCGCGCCGACAGGCACGATCGCCTTCCTCATGGATTGTGATACCACTGGTGTTGAACCAGACATCGCCCTTGTGAAGTACAAACTGCTCGCTGGCGGTGGCATGCTTAAAATTGTGAACCGCGGGGTCGGCGATGCCTTGCGTCGGCTCGGTTACAAGGAAGCCGAAATCACCGACATCCTTGCGCACATTGAAAAACATGACACGATTGAAGACGTAGAAGAAAATGGCGCTACGATCAAGAGTGGCCTGAAAGCCGAACATCTGAGTGTTTTCGATTGTGCATTCAAAGCTGCTAAAGGCAAACGCAGTATCGGTTACATGGCACACCTGAAGATGATGGCTGCGGCCCAGCCGTTCATCTCTGGCGCCATTTCCAAGACGGTTAACCTGCCGAACGACGCGACCGTGGAAGATATCCGCAACGCATATGTCGAAGCATGGAAGATGGGCTTGAAGTGCGTGGCAATTTATCGCGATGGTTCCAAGCGTTCTCAACCGCTAAACACTAAAAAAACGAACGAAGGCGGCGAGAAACCAGAAGTCAGCAATGCACAAGTCCAGACGCTGGAAAGTCGTATCAAGGATCTGGAAACGGAAACGGCAAAGCTCCGCGAAGTCGCTGGCCAGCCATTGCGCCGTCGCCTCAGCGATACTCGCGCTGCCTTGACCCACAAGTTCGATATCGCCGGTCACGAAGGTTACCTGCATGTCGGCTTGTTCGAGGACGGTCAACCTGGTGAATTGTTCATCACGATGGCAAAAGAAGGTTCGACGATTGGTGGGTTGATGGATTCCATCGGAACCTTGACCAGTATGGCTCTTCAATATGGTGTCCCACTTGAAGCGCTTGTGAAGAAGTTCGCTCATCAACGTTTTGAGCCAAGCGGTTTCACCAAGAACCCGGACATCCGCAACGCCTCGTCGATCATCGACTACGTTTTCCGCTGGATGGCCTGCCAATTCATCCCCGGATATCGCGAAGCAACGGCGCCGGATTCAAAACAACGTGAATTGCCGATTCCAGGGATCCTTGAAGAAGAAAAGCGCAATGTGAATCGTCCGGTGCGCGATTTGCCGATCGCTGACGAAACAAACGTCATTCTGCTCAAGCCGTCGAATGGCAACGGGCATAGTCACGCAAAATTGACGCTCACCAGCACCTTCCAGAACCAAGGTGATGCCCCGACTTGTCCGGGTTGCGGGCATGTCGCTGTTCGTAACGGAGCTTGTTACAAATGCTTGAATTGTGGGGAGAGCCTGGGCTGCTCCTAAAAAAGCCCTGAAAACCTTTGGTTAGCAAAGGTCCGGAGGAAAAGCCGCGGAGAAATCCGCGGCTTTTTTATTTCTCTGAACCTGCAAATCCGGCACAATTGCATCAGATGAACCCTGATTTAATGCGTGAAGCCATCCGCATCTCAACCGAGAAGATGCGTGCCAACCAGGGCGGACCATTCGGAGCTATAATCGTGCGTAAGGGAGAAATTGTGGGACGTGGATGGAATCAGGTTACGTCCAGCAATGATCCCACGGCTCATGCCGAAGTTGTTGCCATTCGTGATGCCTGTAAAAACCTGAAAACGTTCAAGCTCGACGACTGTGAGATCTATACCAGCTGCGAGCCTTGCCCGATGTGTCTTGCAGCGATTTATTGGTCTCGGTTGAAAAAAGGTTATTACGCCAATACCCGCAAAGATGCCGCGGACATCGGTTTCGACGATGATTTCCTTTACACACAAATTGGTTTGCCACTCGGAGACCGCACGTTGGTTCTCGAACAATGCTTACATAATGAAGCATTGAAAACGTTCCAGGAGTGGAAGAATAAAACGGACAAGATTCCTTACTGATTTGCCTGGAATTTAGTTGGACTTTTGAGGGTGGACGTCTTAGGAAAGCGCGCTGTTATGGCATCAAACAACTCGTTCTTTCGTCGTCGGCGCAAGCCATTGATTTGGCTTTTCGCTCTGGTTTTTGTTTACACGATTGTTGGCTTCTTCGTTCTGCCTGCGGTTATCAAATCCCAAATGCTCAAGCAGCTTCCTCAAATTACGAAGCGACGTGCGAGTGTAGCGGAAGTAAAAATTAATCCTTATGCGCTTTCGTTAACAATCCGAGGGTTGAAATTGGCGGAAAACAACGGAGACATCTTTGCCTCTCTTGGTGAGTTTTATGGGAACTTCGAATTGTCTTCAATTGTTCGTGGAAAATTTGTTTTTAGCGAACTCACTATCAAAGAGCCTTCGGCCACGATCATTTGGAATGCTGACGGAACCTTTAACTTTGCGAACATTTTGGAAACGCCCGCCAACGCCCCGGCAAAACCGACAGAGAAGACAACCATTCCGAAGATCCTCATTGAGAAGTTTAGCGTTGAGGAAGGCGGAATTGATTTTGCAGATTTCACACGCAAACAGCCGTTTCGGACCAAAATTGGTCCACTGCATTTGAATCTCAAAGACTTTACGACTCAACCCAACACCAGGAATCCTTATTCGTTTACGGCAAGTACAGATGCAAAGGAGGAATTTGCGTGGGCAGGGGATATCACCGTGGATCCTCTTGCATCGAGTGGGACATTCAAACTGTCTGGAATCGATCTGAAGAAATATGGGCCTTATATCAATGAGTTCGCGAAAATCGAAATCAAAGATGGGAAGGTGGAGGTTGGCGCTGATTACGATTTGACGCTGGCCAACGGCTTGGGTCTCACCGTTCAGAAAGTCGCGGTCAAGTTGACAGCTTTGCAAGTGGAAGATTCGTCCAACGCTGAAAAGATTGTTTCGCTTCCTTTTCTGGAAGTGCTAGATGGCGAGGCCAGCCTGCAAAAGAGAAGTGCAAGAATCGGGGGAATAAAGATTGCGGATGGCGCTATTTCGTTGCGCCGTGGCCCCGACGGGAAATTAAATTTATTATCCCTGCTCACGTTGCCAAAGAACGACGTTGCCCCAGCACAGACAGTGACGACGAATGCCCCCTGGGCGGCGGCAATAGAGGAATTCAGCATCACAAACTTCGCTATCAATGCTGAGGATAAAGTTCCAGAACATCCTGCCAACATTGCATTGAACCACTTGAGCGTGACTTTAAAGAACTTAACGTGGCCACCAAGAACGCCCGTACGACTGGCCTTTGCGACGAAAGTCGGCGAATCAGGTAAGCTGTCGGCCCGAGGCGACGTTAATTTGGATAGTTTAGAAGCGGCCGTTAATGTCGACGTGAGTGGTTTCGCGCTACGGACGGTGCAACCCTATGTCGAGCCCTTTGCGAAGGTAGCGATCACAAGCGGGACGGTTAATTCAACGTTGCAGGTAAAATTCTCGAAATCTGGGAGTCCGATGTTGAAAGTAAAAGGGGAAGTAGAGGTGCAGAGCTTCGCCACTGTGGACGGAATTGTGTTTCAGGATCTCGCAAAGTTTCAATCGTTGAAAATTTCTGGTATCGACGCGGATCTGCTTCCCAATCGCTTTCATGTGGACGAAATTGCTTTAGGGGGCTTGAGCACGAGCGTCATTATCACTAGCAACAAACAACCGAATGTGCTGGCGATTCTCCCTCCGAAACCTGAAGCAACCAACGCTCCCTCGGAAACTGCTACAAAAATTTCAGTTGTTTCAGGGGAGCCTTTGCTCCCATTTCCCGTTGAGTTGGGAAAATTTGCTTTGGAACACGCCAGCTTTCACTTTGCTGACCATTCGATCGAACCTCATTGCAGTTTCGATGTGGAGGATTTCAGTGGAAGTGTGAAGGGGCTTTCTTCAGAAAATAAGAACCCTGCTGACATCGACATTAATGGCCGGGTTGATGAACGATCCACTTTTGGCATTGCAGGTAAACTGGGGCCCCTGGCGACGAATATGATCGTGGATCTGCATATCGCCTGCACGAATACAGGATTAACGGCTTTCACACCTTACATGGAGAAGTTTGCGGGATACCCGTTAAAGAAGGGCAATCTCAGCGTCGGTTTGAAATACGAAATTGCTGGCAAACAGCTGAAAGCTGAAAACAAAGTGGAAATCAACCAGCTAACTTTGGGGGCCCGGAATAACAGCTCGGATGCCACCAAGTTGCCAGTAAAGCTGGGGATTGCATTGTTGAAAGACCGCGAAGGCAAAATTCAATTGGATGTGCCGCTCTCTGGCACGATTGGTGACCCTCAGTTCCGCATCGGGCCGATTGTTTTGCAGGTTGTCGTAAATATTCTGACGAAAGCGGCTACTTCGCCCTTTACTTTACTTGGTGCTCTGTTCGGCGGTGGTGAAGAGATGAGTTACGTCGATTTTGCTCCAGGCCGTTTTGACATTTCTGAAGGGGAGGCGGCGAAGTTGGAGAAGTTGGCCAAGTCTCTTTATGAACGCCCGGAATTGGAGCTGGAAATTAACGGCTCTGCGGATTTGATAAGGGACCGCCCAGCGCTGGCGAAATATAAACTTGAACAACAAATAAAATCATTGCGGGTGAAGGAATTGGTCGAGGCGGGGAGTGCACCGCAAAATGTCGAAGGTCTTGCCATCGAGAAGGGCGATTACGACCGTCTGGTTTCCACGCTCTTCGGGAAGCAATTTGGCTCAAACACGATCACGACGGCAGTGGTTGCGGTGACAAATGGCATTTCTTCGACGCAGACCAATGTTGCAGCGGTACCCGTGGTGGCTAATGCTGTGGCAAAGCCTCGTATTGCTGTTTCCCGCGGAGCAGAGTTTTTAATCGCTCGTTCGACGGTGGAGAAAGTTGAGAGGAAAATAATACCTGCTGCTGCCGCGGAGTCGTCTAAAACGGAGATTGCTCCTGTCGCTTCCGTTGTTTCAACAAACCAAGTGGCGCAAGGTCCGACGCTTGAAGAAATGGAGAGTCGATTAATCAGTCAGATTGCTGTCACGGATGATGATTTACGCGATTTGATGGTTGCACGTGCGAAAAAGGTGCAAGGCGTCTTATTGAATAGCGGAAAGGTTGGCGCGGAACGGCTATTTCTTCTTTCTCCGAAGAAATTCGACGAAACCTTCAAGGGTGAGTTGCGAGTAAATCTTTCGTTAAACTGAAATCAGCTCCACTGACCCCACCAGTCTTTAAATTCCTCGCGCTTCCTCGCGATCCGCGTTCGCTTGCCGTCGTGCCAAAGCACAGTAGGCCAACCGTGAGAGAAACGTGTTTCCCACGGCACATGATAGGCTCCAGCATCCAGCCATAGCAGGTGATCGCCAGCGATTAGCGATGCAGGCAGTGGACGACGGGTTAGTTGGTCGAAGGCCATGCACGTGGGACCGTTCACTGTGGTTGGAACGGACCGGCCGCTCTTTTGAGGTATCGAAATTAATTCGTGCTGTTCCCAGGTGGAAAGCATCGCGTTCATGGTGCGCCCGCCATCGCAAATCAGATTGCGCATCTTAGGGCGTTCTTTTATTTCGAGTATTTTTGTCACCAGGACGCCTGATCGTGCGCTCAGCCATCGGCCGTTTTCCAACCAGATTTGTTCAACGCCAGGTAGTTGTTTCAAAAGGTCGGCATACACGGCCTTCATCTCGGAAAATCTGAAGTCCGCGTCAACGCGCTTGCCGTGTCGGGTCAGGACGTTCGGAACGGGATAGCCACCTCCACAATCTACAAAACGGGGCTGAAAATCGGCTGCGTTACAAATAGCGATCAACTCTTGCAATGCTCTACGGTAAACATTGGCGTTATTGATATTCGTGCGCAGGTGAAAGTGAACCATCTCCAGTCGCACCTTCTTCTTTCGAAGCTTTTTAATTGTGGCGGTGGCTTCGTCGCGTAAAAAACCAAATTGCGTCTGAATGGCTGGGGTCTCGGGATCAAATTCTTCTGTGGTATTGAGGCGAATGCCAACCCGCCAGTTTAGTCTCTGAGCTAACGGCAAGAGTGCTTCCGCCTCGACCGGTGAGTCGAAATTGACTGAGATATCCCGCACACGATGGCGACTTAGCCAACGTTGTTTGGCCGGACCGTTGACAAGGATTTGATCTGGGGAAAATTTCTCCTGAAGCGCTGCCAGAAATTCAAACTCGCTTACGACTTCGACGCCGCGTCCTTGTTTTCGCCACCATTGAATGAGAGGACGTACGGGTTGTGTCTTAAAGGAAAGCCAATGGCGTAAAGGCGAACCCGCGAATTCTTTTTTCAACTGATGCAACGCATCTTGAATCGGAACGACGGAAAAAAGATAAAACGGGGTTTCTCTTCGGCCAAGCAACGGCTGAACCAACGAACGCCAAAAATTCAGTTCCGCTTTCGGGTGGCCAAAATTCAGCTGCATGTTGTTGCGAGATTAACGGCCCCCGCTGGGTCGTAAATGTTAATCGGGCGTGCATTTCTGGTGGACGTGATCGTGAGAACCCTGTCTTGCTGTTGCTGAAATCCTGAGCACGTTTCAATTAGACTTTGGCTTGTGTAATCAGGCGTCCATCCATTGCGACTGATTGTTGGGCCGATACGATGCGCAAAGGAAAACTGGAGGTATGCATTGATCTCTCGCACATCAACCGTGTGCATTGCTATCGCGACAGCAGGGCTTCTTTTGCTGTGCGACAGTGCGAACGCTGCCAATTGTAATCTGAAAATTGTCGCCACACGCGCCGGTGATGGGAATCCGGTTTGCGTTCGAGCCATCATCAAAAAGTCAGACGGATCGTATGTCTCCGGTGAATGGGGGGATTCTTCGTGGCCTCCTGTGGCCATGCGTGGAAAGGCTCTTTCCTCAACGAATGTTGTCGTGGTGCCGACGGGTTCGACACAAATTACGGTCGGCAAAGGTCCCGACTATTTGCCGCAAACGATCACCAGTAATCTCGTAACCGCGGGACAAACCTACACGATTAACTTCGTGCTTCAGCCCCAGTTGGATCTTTATAACAAGGGCTGGCGAGGGGGGGATGCGCACGTGCATTTTAATCATGGCGAATATGAAATTGCTCGCACACCTCAGGAGGCTTTCACCACTTGCGCGGCCGGAGGTTTTACATTCGCTTCTTTCGCGGAAGAACATTATGGGGCTACGACGCTTACTCGGCAGCAAATGCTGGATACGTGGAAAGTTTACGAAAATACCGAGTGCAAATTGTGGCTTGGGGTCGAGGAACCAAAGAATCAGTGGGGCCATCATGTTAACATTTTGTACGACCCGTGGTCGATACGAAGTGCGATCCCCTATTCGGTAGGCATTCACAGCGTGCACGAGCAGGGAGGAGTGTGTTATTCAGTCCATCCGGAGCGAATGTTTCCCGGGCGCTCGGCGGGAGGATTGTTCCCGTGGAACAATCATCAGAAGAACTTTCCGCTAACGGCTTTGACCGGGCATTTGATCGATGGCTGGAGCGGGGAATCGGATGAACCGATTCAAACCACATCGCTCACGTCGTATTTCAAGTTGCTTTCGATGGGTTACAAAATTCCGTTTCTGGCGGATTCAGATTTTTGTTTTGATCGCATTAATAACGGGCTGAAAGGCATTGGCTGTTGGATCAATTATTTTTACCTCGATGGGAATCCTCTTTCCCGCGCCGCTCTTTGTAATGCAATTCGGAAGGGGCGCGCCATGTCGACCTCGGGGCCGTTGGTTTTGTTTACGATCGATAATGCGATGTCCGGCGATTCTTTGCCGGCGAACGGCGCGTCCCGGACGGTCCGCATCGAAGCGAGTTATAAATTTAATCCATGGACCTTGTCCTATTCGAACTTCGCCGGAAATGAAGCCTGCAAGATTTCCCAGATCGATCTGATTCGCAACGGCCAGGTCATTCGCACATGGAATCCAAATATTCCAACATCCATCGTTCAGCAGACGATTAATGAATCGACAAACAACTCATATTACATGGTGCGGGTGGTCGGAAACGAAGGTGTCTGGATGGCGGCCTACGCCAGTCCAATTTATTTTGAAAACCAGACACGGCCTGCGCAGCCACCTGTTTTCAAACCTTTGATCAAAGGACGTCTTTACGACGCGCAATCGGGAGCAGCGTTGACAGGAACTGTTGCGTGCGTGCGTTACGGTGTCACGGAATGGACGATTCCCACGGATGGGCAGGGGAGATTTCAGGCTTACGCGCCCATTGATGCTGATCTTGTTGCTCAAGACAGCGCCGGACGCAAGTTTACCCAGAATGTTTTGCAGTATGAGTCGGCCTATTCGTTTCTTCATTATCTCCCGGACAATTATTCCGGCGACAAAGGCCCCGCGGTGGATGCGTTCAGCAATATTGTCGCGCAAATGAAATGGGAGTTTCCGATGGGACTGCAAGTTGCCGCTTCATACGTGCGAACAAATCTGAGTGGCAACGGTCCCATGTCGAACATCTCCATTCTTTCCACGCCTTCTGTTTACCCCGGGAAAGCCAATACGGAAATTGTCATGGCGTTGATCGATAAAACACAGGCGCAACCGGGTGATACCATTAATTATGCTGCAATCTTTCGTCGTGCTTCCGGTTCTCCGACCGAAGAATTGAATGTGGAATGGCGAGGGTGGGATCCAAATTATCCGCACATCGACACGCGTTACGGCAAGGTCATTCAATATGACAACGGGACCACCGGTTATTCCAATTTGGGTGGAGGGTTCTATGCACGCATCGGTTCGGTGGTTGTTCCCGCATGGGTAACCAACGACACACCCACCACAGCCGCGATGGATATGATCGTGTCCGTAGATGGAATTGAAGATGGACATATTCTTGTGAAGGTTGGCCCAACGAAAAGAGAACTGCTGGTTAGCACGACCTACGACGGTTTTCCTGCGAGTTGGGGGCAAATTGGCGTCGGACCATGCAATTTCTATCGCGACCCGATTTCGGTTCGATATGCCGACTACCGTGGCATGACGGTGCAGTTAAATGTAAATGGCCAGACGATCGTGGTGCGACCGAAAATTGATACTGCGCATGTCGCCGACGCAGATAACGCCTTCTTCTATGAAAGATTTTATTACGACGGGCAATGTGAGCCGGCCTATCGGAATATTCCATTTCGCGACGCCGTTCGATCGCAGCCGGCGGACCCCGACTTCAGCTCAGTACCCATTCAAAATCCTTCCGACACCTCGCCGCCAAATGTGGTCCTGATGGAGCCATTCCAGAATGAGCAACTCTCCGCGGGGCCGGCGCGGTTTTATTACTTTATCGATGACGCAGGATTGTCAGGCGCGGCGTCGGCGACACTCTATATCGATGGCGTTGCTGTTGTTTCTGGAGCAACGACTAATCCGATCATAATCAATGTGAGTCCAGGGGCACATACATGGCAGATTCGTGGATTCGACAAAGTGGGGAACAATGCGCTGAGTCCAATTCGAAATTTCACGGTGAGCGGCTCGCCGGCGGGACCGGTGAAATTGCAATCCGCGCAGCGAGTGAATAGCAGCCAGTTCCAATTCCGGTTTGGTGCGACGACCGGACAAAATTACACCGTGCAATACACGACGAATCTAAGCAATTGGACGACGTTACTTTTGACCAATGCCGCAACAACCAATCCACTGATTCTCGATTCACTCGCGACGAACGGCATGCGTGGCTATCGAGTTTTTGTCGGGCCGTAAAAAAGCCCGGGATTGGAACTGAATCCAGCCCCGGGCATTTTCGAAGACTAAGGATTTTCTGCTCGAATTGTGCCTTTGCGATCGCAGAGGAAGCGATTCACCGCATTCAAATAAGCGCGTGCGCTGGCTTCGATAATATCCGTGCTGGCGCCACGGCCGGGCACGAGTTCGCCATTGCCGAAATCCACTTTTACACTCACTTCGCCGAGAGCGTCTTTGCCTTGTGAAACGGCGCGCAAGGAATAATCAACGAGACGACCGCGGGTTTTCGTGAGTCGATCAATGGCTTTCAATGAAGCGTCGACCGGTCCGTCGCCGATGCCCGCATCCTGCAGCGCTTCGCCAGCGCCTTTCTTTGTTGCAGCTTTTTTCAAACGAACGGTTGCCGTCGGGACGGTGCTGTTACCCGTGCTGATGCCGAGATAGTCGAGCGACCATGTCTCTGGCACTTCGTTGATGTGGCCTTCAACCAATGCCGCCAAATCTTCGTCGTAAACGAACTTCTTCTTATCACCGATCTCTTTGAAGCGAGCGAATAAAGCCGCGACATCCGCATCGGTCATTTTGAAACCCAAATGCTTCAGGCGCGCGGCGACTGCGGCGCGTCCGCTGTGCTTGGTCAAAGGCAATTCTGTTTTGCCCCAGCCCACTTCCTGCGGATCCATAATCTCGTAGGTTTCGCGTTTCTTCAAAATGCCGTCCTGATGAATGCCGCTGGAGTGAGCGAACGCGTTTTCGCCGACGATCGCTTTGCTTCGTTGCACCACCAATCCACTCATGCGGGAAACCAACCGGGACGACTTCACGATTTCTTTTGAATTCACGTTGCACGTGAACCCGCCGTAGAAATCGCTGCGCGTTTTTGTCGCCATGACAATTTCTTCCAGGGCAGCGTTGCCGGCGCGTTCGCCGATCCCGTTGACCGTGCATTCGACCTGGCGCGCGCCATTGCGAATTGCCGCCAGGGAATTTGCAACAGCCAGGCCTAAATCGTTGTGACAATGCACCGAGATCACCGCTTTGCCGGATTGAAACTCCGGCACGGCATCGTAGAGACTCTTGATCAAGGCGCCGTATTGGTCGGGCACAGCCCAGCCGACGGTATCAGGAATGTTGACGGTTGTGGCTCCCGCTTTGACCACTGCTTTGCAGACCTGGATCAGGAATTCGGGTTCGGTGCGGGACGCGTCTTCGGGAGAAAACTCGACATCATCAACCCATGTCTTGGCGCGTTTCACGCCTTCGACTGCCAGACGAATGATTTCGTCTTCGGCTTTGCCCAACTTGAATTCGCGATGGATTTTGGAGGTCGCCAAAAAAACGTGAATGCGACCTTTTTTTCCGGCGGGCTTCACGGCTTCGCCGGCGGCGTCGATATCTTTCTGCACGCAACGGGCGAGACCACAAATGATGGGGCCTTTAATTTCCTTCGCGATGGTGTGCACCGCTTCGAAATCGCCTTCGCTGATCACTGGAAACCCGGCTTCGATTACATCGACTTTGAGACGGGCGAGTTGGCGGGCGACTTCCAGTTTCTCGCGCAAGTTCATGGAGGCGCCGGGGCATTGCTCACCGTCGCGCAACGTCGTGTCAAAGATGATGATTCGATTACTTTTCATATAACTGATTTGGGGTGCCTTCCACTGCACCGCCGTTTTTACCACTCACATGACGAGGTGGAACTCGTCCCAGGGAAAAACAAAAACCTCACTACCGATCTGGCAGTGAGGTTTGGAAATTCTATTTGGAATTGAAAATCAAACCACGACTGCCAAGCTGCTAAGAAGCAGCAAGTTTTCAAGTCGAAGGTTCGAGTTGCAATTCACGCGGTAACTTCTATCCGTTTTTTCCAAATGGTCAAACCTTAATTTCGACTCAGGCAAATTTCGCGGGAAATCCGGATTTTCATCCTGGAAAACCCGTTTTCCCATGGGAAATCGCTTTTTATGGAATGGAAATGCCATGATCCCGCGGGAAATCCATTTTTCCATCTTGGAAATTCTGTTTTCCCGTGGGAAATCCAAATTTCCACTTTGGAAATCCCGATTTCCCATGGGAAATCCGATTTTCCATCTTGGAAATGCCGAATTCCCGCGGGAAAACTAAATTTCCAAAGTATAAATTCGGATTTCCCACGGGAAAACGGAAATTCCAAAGCGTAAAATCCGATTTCCCGCGGGAAATCGTCGCCACGAGACTGTAAATCAGGGACTTAGGCAATTTGGGGGATTTTTAGCTGTTTTCGGGCAGGGCGCCTCGCCCTAAATAAAAAGAGCGGACGATTTGCATCGTCCGCTCTGGTAAAGCTGCCGGGAAAAATCAGGCGAGGCCGAATTCCTTTTTGTTTCCTTCGTAGGAGACCTGAACCGTAGCATCCGAGAGTTTGTTCTTCAGCATGCTTTGTTCATCAGCACCTTTGGTCAAAGGCAGGGAAATTTGACCGCCTTCCGCGGCGGAACGTTGCAGGGCGAACATTACTTCAGCTCCGAGGCAGGCCTGCTCGATATTGCATTGGTGTTCCTTCTTGCCGTCCAACCAATCTGCCATTTCCTGGATGTAAGGAGGCATGTCGGCATCATAGTTCATCGCGCCTTCGCCGGATTGGTAGCCGCCACTCTTCGTGACCGCGCGCCAGCCGCCGTTGGTGAGCACTTCGACAAAACCTTCGGTGCCCTGGACGCAGAGACGGTTTTTGCCCCACCATTTGGCGACTTCCGGTTGATCAGGAGCTCCGGCGCCGCATTCGTAAATGCCACGAACACCATTGGCGTATTGCACAAAGCCAGCGATGTAGTCCGGGGAAGGATGGTTGTCGCCGAACTTCGCCTTACCGGCTGCCTGGCCAATGGCCCACACACCCGGTGAGTAATCGTTGTACCACATCGTGTAGTCGATCAGGTGAGAAAGCATGTGCGTCATCCAGCCCGTGGCAGAAGCGTAAACAGTGTGAACGCGGCCGAGTTGTCCGCTCGCGGCAATCTCCTTCACCTTTTGATAATGTTTGCCATAACGGTGCTGATGGCTGACGACCGCTTTGACGCCCGCTTTGCGGAGCGTATCGCGGATTTGCAACATTTCCGCGCTGGTGAGCGAGACTGGTTTTTCAAAAGCAATGAGCTTCGCGCCGGAATCCACGGCAGCCTGGATCATTGGCATGCGAAGATTCGGGAGGGTGCAGAAGCAGAAAACGTCGGGCTTCAATTTCTTCGCGAGAGCCGGAGCGTCGAGGCTGGTTTCAGGATTGCCGAGTTTAGCCGCAGCGTCATTGAGACGCGTTTGATCGATATCGCAGATACCGACGACTTTGAATTTAGGGTTGGCGTTGAAACTGGTGGCGTGGTGCATGCCGCGCTTGCCCATGCCGACGACGAGGACTTTGTATTGGCTCATAAGTTCGTGGAGCCAAAAAGAAACATAGATAGCAGAAAAAGAAAATTATTCTTTTGAGTTTTTTTAGAAGTCAGCGGGATGCGTGTACAACAAAAATCCGGCGAGTAGGTTTCGCCGGATTTCAGTTTGGGTGTTTGGGGTCCGGAACAACCTTGCGATTGTTCCGGACAACCAAATTGTCTCTTAGCCCTGGGCTTTGTCCCATTCGAGGCACTTCGCCACGACGGCATCAACTTCGTCGTCACGGAGTTCCGGGAACATGGGGAGCGAGATGCAGGAGGCGGCATTGTATTCCGCGTTCGTGAGCGGACCGACTTCGCGGGAGTTTTTGCCCCACGGATAACCGGCTTGCTTGTGAATCGCGATCGAATAGTGCGTCTTCGCATCGATGCCACCGTCGTTCAAGAACTTCAGGAACGCGTCGCGCTTGCTGGCGTCCTTGACATCGAGAACATACAAATGGAACACATGGCGATAACCTGGCACTTCATATGGCAGGGTGAAATGTTTCGCGCCTTTCAAGCCGGCGGTATAGCGAGCAGCCAAACGGCGGCGACTGTCGTTGCCGGCGTCGATGGCTTTGAGCTTCGCGCTCAACACGCCAGCGTGAATGTCGTCGAGACGGCTGTTGAAACCGAAGCTGTGGACGTTACGCGCATTGGAACCATGATTGCGGAGCTTGCGAACTTTCGCATCGATGTCCGCGTTATTCGTGACGAGCGCACCGCCGTCGCCGAACGTGCCGAGGTTCTTCTGAATGATGAAGCTGGTCGCAGTAGCGTCGCTGAGTTCGCCGATGCGGAAACCGTCGCCGGCAGCGCCGATGGCCTGGGCGTTATCTTCGATGACGAAAAGCTTATGCTTGTCAGCGATCTTGCGGATCGCCTTCATGTCAGCGCATTGACCGTAAAGGTGGACAGGGATGATCGCCTTGGTCTTGGGTGTGATTGCGGCTTCGATCTTTGCAGGATCGATGCACTTGGTCTTCGGATCGCAATCAATGAGAACGGCGGTAGCGCCAGCGATCCAGACTGCTTCCGCAGTGGCAAAGAAAGTATTGGCGTTGGTAATGCATTCATCACCAGGACCGATGCCGAGGGCCATCAAAGCCAACCAGATTGCGTCGGTGCCGTTGCCGAGACCGATAGCATATTTGGTTTTGGAATAAGCAGCGAATTCGCCTTCGAATCGCTTGAGCATGGGGCCGAGAACGTATTGACCGCTCTGGATGACCTCTTGAATGTTGGCATCAATCTCTTTTTTAAGATTGTTGTACTGACGAACGTGTCCGTAGAAATCAACTTTCATATAGGGCGAGGAAATTAGCGACGCCATCCAAACCGGACAAGAAGTATTTCGGGGAAAATGCGGATTAAACGCCGACAACAGGCATCAATGACCCCTGATGGATGATGTGAAGACAAAATATGGTTTGAAGGACGCGCGCGGTTGGTGGAAATAAGGACATCGCAATGGCAGAGGTGAACTTCACTGTTAAAATGGTTCGTGCGGACCTGGAGAACATTCCTCGGTTTACGGCGCCGCCGGGCTATAGCGTGCGATGGTTTGAATCCGGTGATGAAGAGGCATGGCGTCGAATCCAATCCTCCGCCGAAAAATTTCATCAAATCACTCCCGACACCTTTGCGAGAGTGTTTGGACGGAATCCCACCTGGCTCGCACAACGACTTTGCTTTGTCGTAAATCCCCGCGGCGAGTTGGTCGGGACCGGAGCGGCGTGGTTTGACGATCATTTTGAAGGACGCAAATGGGGACGTGTGCATTGGATGGCGGTAATTCCGGGAGAGCAGGGGAAAGGACTCGGACGAGTTTTGATGACGGAAGTTTGTGCGCGTTTAAAACACCTCAAGCACAATAATGCTTACCTCATTACCTCCAGTGCCCGAATCGCGGCGATTCGGTTGTATCGAAGTTTTGGTTTTGTTCCGCTGTGTCGAAAACCGGAAGACGAACTAATTTGGAAAGCGATCTCGTCGGTCGTCCCGCCTGCGGCTCAGTAAATAATCTGGAAGACTAAAAGGCCAAGTGCTCCCAACGTTAGAATTACGCCCCCGATTTTCCCGATTCTAAATGCTTTTTGCAGACCGAGCATTTCCGTTGTTTGCGGAGTCGTAAACGGACAAAGCCATATTGTAACCCCAAGGATGAGCAACCCGAGGATTGCGAATTGGAATCGTCCTGCGGCTAAAAGCACGAGCCCGAGGAGCATGCCAATGAAAAACACTGGCAGCATCTTTTTGATGTAGACGTAAGCATTTTGTACCTCCTGCGCGTGTGGCGTCGAACAAACCACCATCTGATAGTCTTTCCCGCTGAACGTGACTTGTACGTTCAATGGGTCTCCTTCGATCTTTTTTCCACACCACCAGCAGCGCGGCGTTTCGCCCGTCAGTTTTAACGTTTCCATTTTTTCCTTCGCTGTTCTGCGATAGGTATACACCTCTTGTTGAAAAGGTGCTAAGCGGAAATGTTATGCTCCATTGATTTGGAGCTCACTGCGGGGAGCCGGTCGTTTTCCCAGGCTCTTCTGCTTTCTCCTCACAGGGAAGGGGAGCTGCTTTCTTTCGCAGTCGTTGGAATTCCTTTTCCAGATGATCCATTTCTTCATCGGTTAAACTTTCCAAATTGATTAGTCGATTGCGGGCTCCCTTCACCGCGTGCAACAACTCATCCAGCTTCAAATGAATCGCACGCGCGTCCCGGTTTTGGGTGTTTTGAATGAGAAACACCATGAGGAACGTAATGATGGTAGTGGCGGTGTTGATTACGAGTTGCCACGTATCGGAATATTGAAAGATGGGGCCAGTCACCGCCCATACAACGATAAGTGTTATCGAGAGAAAAAACGCCCATGGACTTCCAACGATCTGCGCCGTCAGGTGAGCGAATTTTCGGAAATGGTCCCTGATGGTTTGCTTTTGGGGCGCAGGCTTCGATGATGCGTCCGGTCGTGCAGGTTCGTTTGACTCAGGGCTGCGGGAAACAGATTTTGGCTGATGTCGCTCAATCATTTGGTTCCTCCTTGATGACTTCGTTTGCGCTTTTATCTTCGCGCAACCCGAGGAAAACCGGCTGTCGAAGGTGATTATCACGCGTCCATTCATTGAAGCGAATTTCACACACCAATTGCGGATCGATCCATGTGCAGCGCCTCATTTCCGCCGCAGTGAGCCCGCGTCCACCGAAGCCCGCCTTTTCCGGCAAATTGGCGAATGGACACTCCTCTTGTTTCAGTTTCTGAAACCGTTTGTGGATGGAGCTTAATAATTCCTGGTTAAAACCTGAGCCGACTTTGGAAACAAAGATAAGACGAGGAGTGTTTTTGTTTTTGGCGTCCTTTTCGTAATACCCGACAAGGATTGCGCCAAAATAATCCCGTGAACCTTTGGGTTCGGTATAGCCGCCGATTACAAATTCCTGTTCGTTGGAAATTTTAATCTTTTGCCAGCACGGACTGCGTCGTCCTGGTTCGTACTTGGAATGGATTTCTTTCGCGATGAAACCTTCCAGGCCCAGTTTTTGCACTTGAGCCAATACTTTCTTGGGATCGCCATGAATGTTGGCGGAAAACCGAATGGGTTCGTCTTCTTTTCTAATTATCGACTGCAGGATTTCCTTTCGCCGATGCAAAGGCAGTTCTTGAAGGTTCTTTCCGTCCAGGTTCGGACAGTCGAAAGCGTAGTAGCAAATCGGAGCGCGTTTTTGTCCCGGCATATCGGACATTTGCAGAAGCTGAAACGATGATCGACCCTGCTCGTCCAGGGCGACGACTTCCCCATCTATAATCGCACTGTTGCAAGGCAACGCGCGAACCGCCGCCACGATTTCTGGAAAACGATGGTTTAGGTTTTTGCGGTTGCGAGAAAACAGCTCTACCTTTTTGCCATCCTTCAACGCGAGGGTACGAAAGCCATCAAATTTAATTTCGTAAATCCAATTCGTGCCGCTGGCGGCATGCTCCATCAGGCGACATTTCATCGGTTCGATGAAACGAATGTCACCTGAAGGCAAATTCTGAGGGGGAACAGATGTCTTTAGTTTTGCTTTCTCCCGACGGGCAATCGCCGCCGCGATTCGGGGTTCGACTTGCTTTTTGTTCGAGGCCGCCCGATCGCTTTGCCATTGGGCTTTGTTTTCAGAAGCAATTTGCGCCATGGACCGTCCCGTCAGGACAGATTCGTCATCTTTCTTTGCCGAAAGGGGTTTCGCATCTTTACCGCTTTTGAAGAGAAGCCAGGTTGGTTTGTCCTCGCCCGGACGCGGCTTCATGCGAACAAGAGCCCACTCTCCCTTGAGCTTTTTGCCTTCAAGAATCAGGTGCAACTTACCGTCTCGCAATGCCTGCAAAGGATCATCTGCCAGAGCGGTGTAAGTGCCGATGTCCCAAACCATCACCGTGCCGGCTCCGTAATTGCCTTCCGGAATCGTTCCTTCGAAGCGGGCATAATCGAATGGATGATCTTCTACTTCCACCGCGAGCCGCTTGTCGCCTCGTATCACGGGAGGACCTTTGGGAACCGCCCACGATTTCAAAACGCCTTCCATTTCCAGGCGAAAATCATAATGCAGACGAGTGGCATCGTGTTTCTGAATGACAAACAGGAGCTTTTTCGCCGCCGCCTTCTTTAATCGAGGAGGCGGTTCTGCTGTTTCGCGGAAATTGCGTTTCCGTTTGTATTCCTTCAACCCTGTGTCGTCGAAAACAGTCTTCTTCATCCGATTGCTACTTTGCCTTTAGCTTCTGTTTCAGCTTCAGGACTGGTTCAAATAGATCTCCATGCTTATCGACTCGTTTCAAAACGTCCTTCCATTCGAAGACCAGGCGTCTGGCGTCATTCTTCCTGAGTGCGTTCTGCACCTCGCTCCATGTCACAGGAGTTGAAACAGTGGGATGTTCCTTTGCTCGGAGCGAGTAGACGCAAATCGTGGTTTTATGGTCGTCGTTCTGACTCCAATCGACGAAAACTTTCCCCTTACGAAGGATTTTCGCCATTTTTGATACGACCACTTCTGGATGCTCACGTTCGAGACGTTCAGCGAGTTGCTTCGCGTAATTTTTAGTGATGTCATAACTTGTCGCAGTGTTGAGTGGTACATAAACCTGCAGCCCTTTTGAGCCCGATGTCTTCGGAAAACATTCCAGGTTTTCCGCGTCAAATATCTTCTTCAACCAGATGCCGACCTGACAGCATTGAACGATGTCCGCCGGGGGGCCTGGATCGAGGTCGAAGACCAGCATCGTCGGCACATCAATTTTGGGATAACGAGCCAACGACGTATGAAGTTCGAGGTCGGCCAGGTTGCCGAGCCAGACCAGAGCCGGTAACGCGTTCACCATACAAAAGTGAATGTCGTATTGATTGCCTTCGCTCCAGACTTTGGCGGTTTCCATCCATTCGGGACGGTGAGAGGGACATTGCTTTTCATAGAAGAATTCCCGCTCAACCCCATTTGGATATCGTTTCAGAGTGAGTGGCCGATTTTTAAGATGAGGCAGGAGCGCAGGAGAGATTTTGATGAGGTAGTCAATAACCTGCGCCTTGGTGAATCCGATTTTCGGATAAAGAACTTTATCCAAATTGGACACCTGTAATCGCTTCCCCGCAACCTCCAGTTCGGAAACATGTCGCATGAGAAACCTCCGCCGGAACATCGCTCGTACGGCTGTTTGTCTCAATGCGGGGGAACGCCGTTTGCCATAAGGGGAACAATAAACGGTGGCGGTGGGAGAATCTGTTAGGAGTGAATGGGTAGTCCAAACGGAGTAGGCGAAAATCTAAATAGCCCCGAGTGCAACAACGTCAGAAAAGACATGACCGAAAAACGTGAGATTTTCTGTTCGTTTGTCCTCCTGTCAGCCCTTTTGCTGGTCTCCGGATGCGCCCACGGCCAACCGAAAAGGAAAACTTACCAGAATCCGCTTTTGGAAAGTCACGACATGGCGGATCCGGATGTCCTCCGCGTGGGAAATAAATATTATCTCTACCCGACGTGGCGGGGGTGGGGCTACGATGTCTTTGTTTCAGATGACCTTGTGAATTGGACGCACGAAGGGCTTGCTTTTAAAGATGCTCGAGGTGGGGCATGGGCCCCCGACTTATTTCATAACAAGCGTGGCGACGGAAAGTTTTACCTTTATTACACCGATACGCCTTCGACCGGAGAACGCACCCCGACCAACAAACAGATCGGCGTGGCGGTGGCAGACAGCCCATTGGGGCCATTTGTGGATAAAGGCAGTCTTGAACGGGATTCCATTGATGCACATCTGTTCGAAGACGATGACGGCAAGCTCTACCTCTATTACGTGAAATTTGGTCCGACGAACCACATCGTCGTGCAAGCGATGGTTGATCCTTTGACGAAAAAGGGAAAACCGACAGACGTTATTGCGCCGACGGAACAATGGGAAAGAATCAGCGGTCCGGTGACGGAAGGACCGTTCATGTTGAAACACAACGGAATTTATTACCTGACGTATTCCGGAACTGGCGCCGATTCGCCGAACTACGGCATCGGTTACGCTACATCCAATTCACCATTGGGACCGTTTAAAAAATATGCAGGCAATCCCATTGTGAAACGCACAGATAAGGTTCTCGGGCCCGGACATCATTGTGTGGTTGAAGGCCCCGATGGAAAACTTTGGATGGTTTATCATCAGAAACGCAGCGAGAAACAAAGTTATCATCGCTATCTCGCTCTTGATCCAATGTGGTTTGATGACGACGGGATTCTTCACGCGCGCGTGTCTTTTCGTGAGGACGAACCTGCGCCGTGAGCGCGGAGTGCGCCCGTCTCGGGCGCAGCAACGTTTCCAGTTCCGAAATGCATCTTGTTCACTAAAGCCTAGTCGTTTTGCTCGTTGGGGAAGACGGCCACAGTCGATGCTTGCGTAGCTTTTCGATCTAAAGTTCCCTTTCCGATCGTGAAGCCCAAGCGATCGCCCAGCCCGACGAGCAGCGCACACGGCGCTAGAACAATCCCATAAAAGCGAAACTCGCGGCAGCGCCAAGCGACTGGCTGTTCAGCAGCGCCCGTTTCCGCGATTCTTACGAGCGGCTACGTTTGCCGGTTCGATGAAAGTCTGCTAGTCAACCTGATCTTGTGCGGACGTTGCTGCGCCCGGGACGGGCGCACTCCGAAATTGGACTATGCGACCAAGTAGCAGAAACAAAAACGGCGATGAACCTTTCGATTCATCGCCGTTGTGAAATTTTAACAGAGATTAACCACCGCCAAGACGGGAAGCGTCTTTCGCGTTCTCTTCAAACGCAGCCATCAACGCTTCTTCGCCGGTAAGGCCCTGGTCGTGCGCTTTCTTGATACAGGCGAGCATGCGCTTGTAATCCTTGGGCAATACTTTCACGAACTTCGGAACCATTTCGTCCCAAAGCGCGAGAATCTTGAATGCGCGTTGGCTCTTGGTGTAGTCCGCGTGAGCTTTGACGAGGAGGCGCAACTCTTCGATTTCCTTTGGATCTTCCAAAGATTCGATACCAACCATCTGCTTGTTGCATTTGATCGGGAAGTCGCCTTTTTCGTCGAGGACGTAAGCCACACCACCACTCATGCCTGCCGCAAAGTTACGGCCCGTCGGACCGAGCACAACGACTTTGCCACCTGTCATGTATTCGCAGCCGTGATCGCCAACGGCTTCCACGACAGCGGTCACGCCCGAGTTGCGGACGCAGAAACGTTCGCCAGCCATGCCGCGAAGATACGCTTCGCCGCTGGTTGCACCGTAGAGCGCCACGTTACCGGCGATCATGTTGTGTTCCGGCGTGAACTTCGAACCGGCTGGTGGGTGGACGATAATCTTACCACCGGACAAACCTTTGCCGAGATAATCGTTGGCATCGCCTTCGAGAATCCAAGTCATGCCTTTTGGCATAAACCCGCCGAAGCTCTGGCCAGCGGAACCTTTGAATTGAATCTGAATCGTATCTTCCGGCAAACCTTCCGCGCCGTGTTTACGCGTGACTTCGCTGCCGACAATCGTGCCGACGACGCGGTTGACGTTACGGATCGGTAATTCAGCGCGAACCTTTTCTTTGCGTTCGATGGCGGGTTCGCAAAGTTTCAAGAGCGTCTTGATGTCCATCGACTGATCAAGGCCATGATCTTGTGTCATCGTGGCGTAACGACCAACTTCCGGACCGACTTGCGGTTGATAAAGGATGTTGGAGAAATCCAAACCTTTTGCTTTCCAATGTTCGACGGCTTTCTTCGCTTCGAGGCGATCGACGCGGCCGATCATTTCGGTCAACGAACGGAAACCGAGTTCCGCCATGAGTTCGCGAACTTCCTGCGCGATGAAACGCATGAAGTTAACGGCATGGGCTGGATCACCGGTGAAGTTCTTGCGCAGGCGAGGATCTTGTGTCGCCACACCGACCGGGCAGGTGTTCAGATGACAAACGCGCATCATGATACAACCGAGCGCCACGAGCGGAGCGGTCGCAAAACCAAATTCTTCCGCGCCAAGCAGCGCCGCGATGATCACATCGCGACCCGTCTTCAATTGACCGTCCGTTTCGACAACGATACGGCTGCGAAGATTATTCAGGACCAAAGTCTGGTGCGTTTCCGCAAGACCGAGTTCCCAGGGAATACCAGCGTGTTTGATCGATGTCTGTGGCGAAGCACCGGTGCCACCGTCGAAACCGGAAATCAAAACAACGTCCGCGTGCGCTTTTGCAACACCCGCGGCAATCGTTCCGACGCCTACTTCAGACACGAGCTTCACGCTGATTCGCGCATAACGATTTGAGTTCTTCAAATCGTGAATCAACTCCGCCAAGTCTTCGATGGAGTAAATATCGTGATGGGGTGGGGGAGAAATGAGTCCCACACCGGGAGTCGAGTGACGCGTCTTGGCGATCCACGGATAAACCTTCGGTCCAGGCAACTGTCCGCCTTCACCGGGCTTTGCGCCTTGCGCCATCTTGATCTGCAATTCTTTTGCCTGGACGAGATACAAGCTCGTGACGCCGAAGCGACCGCTCGCGACTTGTTTAATCGCGGAGTTCTTCGAGTCACCTTGCTCATTCTTCCAGGTGTAACGTTCCGGGTCTTCGCCACCTTCGCCGGTGTTCGATTTGCCGCCGATACGATTCATCGCGATGGCGAGCGATTCGTGCGCTTCCTTCGAGATGGAGCCGTAAGACATCGCGCCCGATTTGAAGCGTTTCAGAATCGTTTCAATCGATTCCACTTCGTCGATCGGAACGGACGTGCCCGGTTTGATATCCAGCAATGCGCGCAACGTGCACCAGCGTTTGTTCTGGTCGTTCACGAGTTGTGAATATTCTTTGAACGTCTTGTAATCGTTCGTGCGAACGGCCTTCTGCAATTTGTGCACCGTCTGCGGGTTGAACAAATGCTGTTCGCCATCCGCGCGCCATTGATATTGGCCGCCGACATCGAGGGTATGACCATTGACCGGACGATCCGGGAACGCATGCGCATGGCGCTTCAACGTCTCGGTCGCAATCGCTTCAAGGTTCACACCTTCAATGCGGGAAGCAGTCCAGGTGAAATATTTATCAACCACCGACTTCTTGAGGCCGATCGCTTCGAAGATCTGCGCGCCCCAATAACTTTGGATCGTCGAAATACCCATCTTCGAGCAAACCTTCACGACACCCTTTACGGCCGCCTTCACGAAATTCTTACAAGCCGTCTTGTGGTCGATCTTGACGAGCAGACCTTGCTTGATCATGTCATCGAGAGTTTCGAACGCGAGGTATGGATTGATCGCGCCGCAACCGTAACCGATCAGCAGCGAGAAATGATGCACTTCGCGTGGTTCACCGGATTCGAGAACCATCCCGACGCGTGAGCGTGTTCCTTCACGGATCAAATGATGATGCACGCCAGCCACTGCCAACAGTGATGGAATCGGCGCCCATTCTTTGTTCACGCCGCGATCGGAGAGAATCAAAACGTTCACACCATCGCGCGCCGCCTGGGCCGCTTTGGCGCAAAGTTCGTCCATCGCCTTTTCCAAACCAGCAGGACCATCCGCGGCACGGAAAAGGGTCGGGAGCGTAATCGATTTGAATCCGGGCAAATCAATGTGCTTGAGCTTCGCGAACTCTTCGTTCGTCAGCACCGGGTACTTCAATTCAATCAAACGGCAGCTTTCCGGCGTTGGATTGAGCAAATTGCATTCGGAACCAATCGCCGTTTCCGTCGAAGTGATAATTTCCTCGCGGATACAATCGATCGGCGGATTCGTGACCTGTGCGAAGAGTTGTTTGAAATAATTAAACAACAACTGCGGGCGATCTGACAAAACGGCGAGCGGCGTATCGGTTCCCATCGAACCAATCGCTTCCGCGCCGTCGCGGGCCATCGGCACCATCAGCACGCGCAAATCTTCGAAGGTGTAACCAAACGTCTGTTGACGTTGCAGCACGGTTTCGTGCGTTGGCTCCTGCACTTTGGCTGGCGGAACGTTCGCCAATTCCATCATGTTTTTATCGAGCCATTCGCGATACGGCTGTTCCGTCGCGATCTTCGTCTTGATTTCTTCGTCGGCAATGATGCGGCCTTCCTCAGTATCGATGAGGAACATGCGGCCCGGTTGCAAACGACCTTTTTGAATCACGCGTTCGGGTTCGACATCCAGGACGCCAACTTCCGACGCCATGATGACCATATTATCTTTGGTCACGTAATAGCGCGACGGACGCAATCCGTTACGATCGAGGCAAGCGCCGATGCGAATGCCGTCGGTGAACGCTACAGAGGCCGGTCCATCCCACGGTTCCATCAGGCAGGAATGATATTCGTAGAACGCCTTCTTCTCGTCGCTCATCGATTCATGCTGAGCCCACGGTTCGGGGATCATCATCATCATCGCGTGCGGGAGCGAGCGACCGCTGAGCACGAGCAATTCGAGGACGTTATCGAACATCGCCGAATCACTGCCGTCGGTATTCACGATCGGCAACAGCTTCTTGATATCGTCGCCGAACAATTCCGATTCCAACAACGCCTGGCGCGCGTGCATCCAGTTGATATTGCCACGCAACGTGTTGATTTCGCCGTTGTGCGCAATGTAACGATACGGATGCGAGCGATCCCAGGTCGGGAACGTGTTCGTGCTGAAACGGGAATGCACCAGCGCGAGTGCCGTCTGCATATCCGTGTCGCGGAGATCAGGATAATATTGGTCGACCTGCACCGGCATGAGCAGGCCTTTGTAAACCATCGTCTTGTAGGAAAGACTTGGGACGTAGAAAAACTTTCCGCCCTTTACTTCCGGATTGTAACGGATCGCCTGTTCCGCACGTTTGCGGATGACGTACAGCTTCCGTTCAAACGCCATCGGATCGGTCAACGCTGGGCTGCGACCAATAAATAATTGGCGCATGACGGGTTCGACGGCTTTGGCACCGTTACCGAGAGACGAGTTGTCCGTCGGAATCGTGCGCCAGCCGAGAACGCATTGGCCTTCTTCGCCGACGATCTGTTCGAAAATCTTTTCGCAATTTTTGCGTTCGTTCTTGTCCTGCGGCAGGAAAACCATACCGACGCCGTATTCACCGAACTTCGGCAGCTTAAACTTCAGTTCTTCGGTGACCTTGCGCAGAAACTTATCGGGCATCTGGATCAGAATGCCGGCACCGTCACCGGTATTGGCTTCGCAACCGCAAGCGCCGCGGTGATCGAGATTGAGGAGGATGGTTAAAGCGTCCTTGATGACCTTGTGAGACTTCTTGCCCTTGATATTAACCAGGAACCCGACCCCGCAAGCGTCGTGTTCGAATGAAGGATCGTAAAGTCCCTGCTTTGGAGGCAGGCCCGGCTGTATTTTTTGTCCGCTATCTTTCACTTCTCTGTGCTTATGTTGTTTCTGCGTTTTGATTTTCTATCCGTAATACGGTAAAAAATTTTGCTATGATTTACTGAAATGCACATGGGATTCAACATGCATTTACTAGAAATTCAAAAAATGTGGGGCTGAACGGTGTGGAAGGCAAATGCGAATCTCTCGTTGGAAAAGTGCCACGGCGAATATTCAGCGTGGAGAGCTTTAAAAAGCGGCGGGGCAGGGCGCCCCGCCGCTGTTGTTCTGCGTTTTATGGCGTGGTGATCGTGATCTTTTGAGAGATCGCGCTTTCGCCGCCGTTGTTCACTGCGGTGACAACGATGTCGATCTGCG
>CBHTTJ010000037.1:0-33929 GCA_966095605.1 uncultured bacterium
CCACCGTTGTTCACGGCTGTGACGACAATGTCGACGGTCGAATTCGCGGGCAGGTTCTCGATCGTGAAATCGAGATCGGCTGGCGAACCGACTGCGGAATAATCCGCCGTCGAACCATGCGCCTTCATCCAGATGCGGTAATAGGATGCGCGCGCTGCGCCGTCCCATTTCACCGCGGCGGCGGTTGGTCCAATCAACGTCACCTTCACGCCTGTGACTTTATCCGGTGTTTCATCGGCACCCGGTATGTTGAAGCCGAAGTTGGTCCAACGTTGATCGAGCGGTCCCAGTTGCATGCGCAATTCCTGGTAAACGGCGCTGATCCGTTTGCACAACACGTCGAACTTCTGGTCGCGCACCTCCATCGCGGTGCCGATCACCGCGTCCTGGGCGACGATCGCTGCTTCGGCCGCGAGAAGCGCGTCGAGCAACGCCTGCGCACGAGCCGCCGTGACGAGTGTTGCGACCTCCTGCGTCGGATTCGCCGTCAGGTGCGCCACGATAGCGCGCAACATGCGTTTCATATCCTCGATGTCGGTTGGCATCTCCAGGGAACCCTGGAAACCGAGGGCCGTGAACAACTCGGAGTATTGATTACCCCAGACCAGTTTGAAGACATCGCGGGTAGCGCGAATGAACTTCGTGACCAGTTCCAGCTGTAGGAATAAGGCGGTGCGGCGGGTCGCCTTGACTTGTTTTGCTTGCTCATAGTCGCCGCAAGCCATGATTTGGTTAACCAGGTCCGTGTTGATATCAGCCTGAGTATTATACGTCAGGGTGACGGCGGCACCGACCTGCGTGATGCCTGCCAGGATCAAGTCAGCGGCAGCTGTGGCCGCTGTGATCGTTTGTATTTGTTTTTGTTTCATATGTTTTTGTTCTTTCTGTTTGTGCCTGGCTTCAACTGGAGCGGCGCGTCTCTGACCGCCGTCTTTATTTCCAATCTCCGACAGACGATTTACTAACTGACTGCTGACTTCCGACCTCCGTCTTCTGACCTCGGTCTTCAGTCGTTTGCGTTTCACGTTTACGTGTCACGCGTCACGAAGCACATCGCTGTCGGCCACAAACATCAAAAGTGTGTTTGTCAGGCCCGCGACTGGTTGAGGTTCCTAGGTTCAACCGATCTTCGTTGTTCTCGTGAACGACTCGCGTTCATTTGAACGGGAAAACAATTCTCACAAAAAAATTTTGGACATAAGGACACGCTTTGTCCCCAAGTCGTGTCCTCCCCTTGACAAGCCCGTGTTTATTGGTCGGAAACGATAAAAAATATTTTTGAAATGGAGCAGGGAAGACAAAGAGATGAACCACGAAAAACGCGGAATACACGAAAAGAAGTCCCAACAGGGACGTAAGAGGATGGCTTGGCAATGAATTGCCGGGCTGCTTTCTGTCTCTTTTGAACTCACACCCGTTGCTGATCGTTTTTCCTTTTTCGCATCTTGCACGGTTAAAAATTCCTTTTCCTTCCGCCTTGTAAATTTCTTTTTACACCGTTGAATCGACCGCTCGGGCCTTTGGCACTAACAACTTTTAACCTGAAATGAACACTATGGCGCGCGAACTGGCGAAGGATACGAAACAACTGGAACAACGAGTCTTCACCCGGCAAAAATCCTGCCTTCCACTCATCGAAAAAATTCATCAACACCTGCGCAACCCGGAACTCGACCGTTATCATCCGCTCCTCGAGACGATGTGCGAAGGGATTCTCTCGCCGTATACGACGTGGAAATCTGACTTTAAAGGCTTTGCTGAACATGTCTGCCGCCAGTTGAGCGAGGGGAAACGCCTGAGCCGTGAAGTGATTGCCACGATTCGCCGCATGGCCGATCTGCCGCCGGAACCCGTGCAGATGCTTATCGCGAAGAACGAGGCGCTGGTCAAAGCCGGCGACTACGATCAATTCCTTTCCAAGGGAGCCCACTCCAAGTTCGAGTTTTACAACAACGTCCTCATCAACAGTAAAGAATTCCAGGCTGACTTTGCCGAGTTCCTGCGTGAATGGGAACTCGACCATTACTACGACAACTATCGCCTCGTGCGTCGGACGCCGATGGGGGAGCGCAACGTCCGTCCGCAGCAATGGTATTTTCGCGGCAAAGACAAGGAAGAGCTCTTTCAGTTTGCCCTGGATATTTTCTGCGGCACCTGGGACCTCTACGGGGTAGAACAGATCGACGGGAAAGCCGTTCCGCTCCTGCAAAAACTTTCCGTCAACCCAACCGCCAATGGCTTGATGCTGTTTATTCCGTCCTATTGGAGTTTCGACGCCAAGCGAGACATTGACTGGACTGCATTCAATCGCCTGCAAAAAGCCCGTTGCGGCGGCCGCGTGGGCGGGAAGACCGCTTTCATCCGCATGGAATACAGCGTCCGCCTCCGCAATATCCTCGCCGCCTACGAAGAAGCGAAGAAGTTGGGCCTAAAAGGCGCGGGTCTTGTCCTGCACATCCGCAAAGTGGCCAAGGTTTCCGACCTGACCGACGACCGCACCATCCGCCGCTGGATCGCCGAGGCAAAGGATTTGTTGTAAACCGCCTCAAAAGAATGGACCAGACCGCAGTGCCGTAGGCACAATTGACAATGGCCCCGGATTTCAATCCCGGGTATGAAAAAAACTCCCTCTATCACTTTGTCGAAGGCGCGAGCGAAGCGAGGTTCCTGGTATCAGGCGAGAGAATTCTACGATTTACCGGAAAGAGGGATCGGAGATGATGCGCTGATTCATTGGTAGCTGATATCGAAAGTCTCGCCCTCTATCACGGAATTCATTCCCGCCATTTCGGATTTTATCGTCTATTGGCCAACCGATTTCCATTTGGCATCTATTATCGGGAAACAAAACTGAAACGCAGGTTTTCGCGGTCCTGGATTTACGACGAGAACCCAATTGGATTCGCAAAGAACTGACCGGCCGCGGGAAATAACGTTTAAAAGGCGAAGCGATTCGCCGCCGTGTCGAGAAAACGATTTCTCTGGGAAGCAGAGACTTCCCTCAACTGCCGCGAGAACGATCGGTGAGACCAGAGAAGCCCTCAGGATTGCTACCGTATCGTCTTTGGACTTCGTCGAAGGCTGCCAACTGCTTCTCGATTTGATCCTTGAACATGATGACCAATTCCCTCGGTTCCATCGGAATGCAACCAGACCCGAGCCACCGGAGCACCATCTCCAGATTCGGAACTTCCAGGGTCACCAACACATTGCCCTTGCTGGTTTTCTGTCGCTCCGTTTCACCCGGCCAACGCTGCGAGACGTCGCGCATCGGATATCGCGCGGCAGTTTCAACATGCACCACGACCCGGTGTTTCGATTTTTCGTCCGGACGTTTTCCAACCCGTTTCGTGGGACCGCTCCGCAATTCCGCCACCAGCTTGCCGTCGCCTGGACGGATCACGACGTTGAGTTTCCGCGACAGCTCATGCTCGATATATTCCATATCAGTCATTCCCTCCGGTTGAAACAACGACGCCAGGTGAATGCACCGTTCGGTCAACCCATCCAGTGCCGGATCCATCACGACCTCTTCACCCGCCAGCGCACTATAAATGAGCAGCGCTTCTTCCAATTGCCCTTCCAGTAACGAAAACATCATGCGCGGAGCCTATCGTGCTTGCGCAGAAGGTGGAAAAGAAAACGTTAACGAAATGGGGTCAAGTGATGTTCAGCCGTTCCTACGGAACTTATTAAGTCGAAATAGGGACTGGCCGTTTTTCCGCCGGACGAAGGACTTAAAGGCGAACCGATGCGCCGCCGCGTGGAAGAACTGGCCGGCCTCCCGCCTCACACCGACAAACGCACCCACATTCGGTGGGAGAATGAAATTAAGGAGTTGAAGAAGAAAAGGTTGCTGTAGGAAACGTAAGCCTCTGGTGCAACCTTATGGAATCCGGTCTCGTTGGACAAATTCGAATAGCCTTCATTTTCATTTCGGAAAGAAGTTTTGGTCTCATGTCATCGTTGAGGAATAATCACGGAAAGCTTATTCGATAATCTCCAGCTCTGCTCGATCTATGGTTTTTAATTCTTCGTTCAGTTGTTTTAATTCTTTGAGATAAGCGTTTCGGACTGAATCGTTTAGAGCACCCGATAACAAGCCTTCCAGTGCTTGTCGACGAACGTCTTTATAAAATTTGTCGTCTCGTTTGGTGTTTTTCTCGGATAATTCGAAAGCGGCTTTATATCGTTTTCTCGCAAGTTCTAATCGGCCTCGAAGGTTTAGCCTCACGTCCTGCCTAATTCGATGGAATTGTTTATCCAAATCGGCTAGACGGCCTTCAGCATCATCTACTAACCCGCGTTTGATCTCGCACAAGGCTAGTTGCCCAAGCATTTCAAACGAGGGGCGTTCCTCTAGTTGTACGGCCTGTAGTGACGCTTTGTGCGCCGCGTCTATATCGCCAAAAAAAGATTCAACTGTAGAAAGCCTGTGGAAATAAAAGCCAGATGAATCGATAGCAGCTAGTTGGCGTAAACGTTGTCGAGCAGCGGTTTCATCTTTCATCTTCGTGGCTAACTGTACGCTCAAATCGATTACAAAGTTGTTTTCCCCATGGTCCGTCAAGATATCTTCCAAGCTTTTTGCTGATTTAGCATAATCTTTCTTGATAAAAAAACACCACGCCAGCTCGCGTTTGACCGCAACGTCATTACGACCGGCCTTTTCTGCCATTTCGAACAGACGAATTGCATCATCGATATTCCGCTGTTTCCTAGCCAGAAATCCTTGCAAGAAATACGCGTCTCGCACCGGTGCGACCCCATTTAGCTTTTCAATTTCCGCTTTCGCCTCCGCCCAACGCTCTTCCTGGATCAGGGCTCGTACTAAGTAGCTCCGAGCCTTAAAACTATCTGGACGCAGGACGACGGCGTCTTGCGCAAATTTGACGGCAGATTCATAATCGCGACTGTGATAATGATGTTCAGTTAACTGAATTATATCGTTAGCAATGTGAAATGCGGTGTCTGCGAGTCTCGAAGCACGTGCTTGAGTTGCCGCGCGGAAAAGAACACGACTGAGTTCTAGTCGCGGTTCGGCGCCGTTTTCGAGTTTCAATTGTTCAGAAACCGCGGTTGCTACGGATAAGTGTTCGGCCTTCGTTAAGAATTTCTCAGTTTTAGCAACCGCGTCTCGGACAGGTTCGGCTAACCAGTAGAGGCCATGAATATCTGCATAGATAAGCGAATAATCTGCAAGAGTAACCAGTGTTTTAGAAAGGTTCTCCGCATCAAGAGAAAGAATGCTTCCCAAAACAGGTAATGGCAATGGACTGTATTCCGCCAACACACGAAGAATTCTGTTTTGATTTTCGCTGAGCTTCTTTGCTGTTAAGTATTTGATAAAGGTAGAGGTGCGAAACTCGACCAACCTATTTTTATCGGCCAATACGGAGGGCAGGCCATAATCTTTGGCAAGCTGGATCGCATAATATGACGCTGGCGGAAAACCGCCAACGTAATCGGCCAATTCAGATATTTCACCAGCCTTCAATCGGAGGCCAGCTTGATTTGCAATTGCAGCAACCAAAATCTTTGAATCATCTTTCCTTAGTGGCTGAATTTGGAGAATTGGAATTGGGTCCGTGCGATCCTGATTCGGCCGTCGTGGGGTGATTAGGACCAAATAAATATCATCTTCTGGTGAAAGGGTATTTAGAACCCGTAAGATCGGGGCGGAGAACCGCCCTTCTGCATCTAGGAGGCCGCCGTTATCGTAAAACACCGGTAATTCTTGGTTTGAAACACAGGTGCGAAAGTTTTGCAGTATGCGTTGTAGAAGCTCATTTTCCGAGGCATTCTTGATTTCGGTTACAATTCTTTCTAATCCGGCTGCTGTCGAATACGGCTCCACAGCATCAGCAATTTTTATGGCAATATCTTGTAATGAATCGCCATCCTGAATGCGAAACTCTATAATCCGTGCTAAGTTCAGAAGGTCTTTACAGCTGCGTCGAATTAAAGTTCTTCGCCCAATGCTGGGCAGACCCACGATAGTCATCACGTGAGGCGGGGCAGAACCATCTATGGGTGAGAGTGTTCGTTGTAACTGTTCGACGTCTGCGGAACGCCCAATGAAGAAGGTTTGCTGTTTTTCACGCAATAGCTCGTCGAGATGCTCGCGGATCTCTCGAGCGACAACTTTAGGTGCGTTTGCTTTTCCTATCTTTGCTCGTTGCAGCCATTTTGGAACAGCTGAATGAGAAGAATCGTCCAAAATATAGACGAGGGCCTTACTCAAATTTTTTTCGAGCAGCCGATACCACGCTTCGGATATTTCGAAGTCAACCCACATTGAAGCCAATGAATCTTTAGTCGCAAAAAGTACGAAGAGCTTCGAGTCATCTAATCCTTCTTCGATCGACTTTTTAAAATCTTTCCCGTTTTCAAATGCTTTTTCGTCTATAACACAAAATTGACGTCCAAGCTCCTCGCTAACTTTTCGTACGAATTCTTTGTCCCGCGAGGAATGTGAAAGGAATGCTTTCATTTAAGTTTTTGGTATCGATTGTTCTCTATCGTGTAACGGGTTGGTAACTGCTCCTTTTCTTTTTATTCGTCGTCGGCGTCGCCGAGTTGCAATCCCATTTGATCGTCGTCCGACAGAATCTCGAGATCGTCAAATTCTATTTTGGGTCGCGGCGCTATCGGTTTTCCGTCTTTATCAAATCGCGTAATTCTTCCTGAGATCTTACACAAAAGGAAAAGATGTTTTTTAAATCGAACGATGCTGCCAGTTCTAGGGTTGCAGGTCAGAATATGATTGTTGTACCAAAACCCTATCGTGTTCGCCATTTCGTTTGCCCGCGTCACGATTCCACGGAGTTCCACGGGCATCCCATGAGCTAGTTCCGGAAATAGAATATCGTTATCCTCGTCCTCGCTTGTATAAAATATGTGGCGCTCGCGTCGAGTCACCGTGACTTCTTCAAACTTGCCGTTTTCTGAGACGCCCACAATAAGCGTGCGCTCAATTTCAACTGCGCTTGCGATACCGGATAACAATGAGGGCGGACATTGAGTGATTCTCTTTAATTCGTCGATGGGAACGTACAGATACTCGCCGGCTTCATTCGGAACGGCTGCGTTACAGTCTTGATCCCATTTTACCCCCGTAAGATGTCTGACATTCAAATGACCAAGATGCCTGCCTAAACGAATTAACCACTGCAAACCTTTCAGAGCATTTTTGAAGATTGTCTTTAGGCCAATGTCGTTAAAGTCTTTTTCCGCCATTTTTTTTGCGGCGGTAGCCAAATAACCTGTCACAGCGATTCCCGCGCCGGCCACGATCCACTGAACAACTGAATCGGGTATGTGAAACCCTAAAGAGCCTTTTTCGATACGTACCGGGATTGGCAGGGCGGCTTCGCTTAAATCGGGCCTTTGTTGTACGATGAAAAATCTTAATGCGTTATCGAACCCTTCCAGCGCAGTGGCTGCGACTTTTGCGTCCATGACGCCTTCATCAATCAACTTCCCGTGGTACTTGAGATAACCAATATCGTTTTCGTTTGGCATAAGATAGACCTGCTGTAACCGGAGAGCGTCGAACTCTGCTTTTGTTGCATAATCTATTTCGAAATGCGAGCGAACTTTTTGGGAAGTCCCTCAGGCCAGCTGGTCAAATATTTCTGCGGGTAAAAGATGCCGTAAAACGACCGCGCCTAATTTCCGCCCGGGAAGATCCTTCCCTGCGAAAAAGCCCAAACTTTGGAACTTCAAAAACTGCCCAATACGCGTAATGGACCTTTTCCAAACTCTCCAAAATCATCCATTACGAATACGGACCGTTTTCGAACTCTCCGTCAAAACCCTTTGGCGTAATGGACGAGTTTGGGAGAGTTCGGAAGGAGGGTATTACGCGTAATACCTCCAATTTGAAGAGTTCAAAACAGGGTATTACGGAAAATACGCCTCTCCGGAGACTTCCGAAGAGGCCTATTACGCGTAATACGCTCTTCCAAACTCTTCAGAAGACACCTATTACACGTAATAGGTCTCTTTCTGGCTCTTTTTGACCATCTTTTACGTAATACCCGACGTCGGAAGAGTTCTGGGGAGGCGTATTATCCGTAATAGGCTGTTCCGGAGAGTTCGGGAGGGGGGTATTAGGCGTAATACGCCTCCTGGAACTTTTCTAAAACCTGGTTTGAGCGTAATACGTCGTTTTGGAAGTCTTCGGAAACGAGGTATTACCGAAAATACCTTTTTGCAGGAGTCTGATTTTCAGAAGGTTGCGGAATCTGTAAAATTTACGGTGAGGCCGTTGATGAGGCGATTGCTCATTGGACGAATGGAAAGGGAAGAGATGAACCACATAACTGTATTTCGTGGGTTCTATTTCTTCCGGCCTATTGATGTTTCAATTGGGGGGGGCGGATTTCTCTGATCCACTCTCTCATCTTTCCAAGAGCAAAGGGCTTCGAAAAAACAAAACCTTGTCCATCGGAAACGGCATCGTCCATCAAAGCAGTGATGTAAAGGGAATGGATTGGTTTCTCTTCGACACTAAACAATTTTATGCCGACCCTGTAGTCTGAAGACCCCGAGCTCAGGGCCGGTTCCAGACCACGGAGCGCTTCCAGCAGCAGAGGAGTTGCTTTATGACGTTTTACATCGGTGAACGTTACCAGCTCGCCCGTTTGTTCAAGTGTTTGAGGAGTGATCGCGGCAAAGGATTCGGCGTTTTCATCCGCGAGCCAGATTTTGATCCGCGCTACCTTGCCGGACGAGATCGCTTCGATCATCTCGGTTACATGATTCTTGACCGCTGCGGCTTCGGCGGACGGAAGCAGTGTCGCGATGGCGAAGATAAGCATCAGCAACCTTTTCATCGATCCAAAGTTAGACGGAATCTGGTGCGATTCCCTCCCCAAATTTTTGGCAACGAGTTGCGAAGAGCAGGGAAGTTTTCCGTGGTTCCAGTGCTACGGTTCTAGCGCTACGGTTGTCCCTCAGGTTGCGGTATTTGCCCTTGAAAAATGTCAAATACCTCAATTTGCGGGTATCCCGTCTGCGCGTTTGTTCATGAATACTATTCGATACTGAAATCACTTTTTTTCATATGCGCCCTCGCAATGTGTATTGTGAGCGTTCGTGGCCAGATCGTAGTTGCCGACACTTGCGATGTGTCGGGTGGAAATTCTTCGGGCACAGGGTTCGGTACCAACGGCGTGAATTACCAGTTGACCGGTCGGCTCAGCGGATCGGCTTCCAGTGGTCTGAGTTATTTCGAAGTTCCGTCGACCACTCGGTCGGGGAGCACTTACTCGATCAAGACCAATCGAATTTACGTCGCGGTCGGTTCCAGCGCGGGTCGGTTCACCTTCACGACCAACGGCAGTACGCCATTCGATTTTGCGACGGCGCTCGGAACGACCACGGCGTCGGCGGCCAATCCGGTGATCTATGATCTTTCCGCAAAAATTGCCAATCACACGGCGGCAACGGACCGGACGTCCTTCGGACTTGCGACGGCCGATGGTGGTATTCAAGCGTGGAACCTGGGGATTCAGCTCGTGAACAATGGATCGAATCTCGATATTTATCGTCGCGTGGATTCGGGATCGAATCCGACTGGCAGCGATTACAACAATGTGATCACCAGCCTTGCCGGACAAGCAGGAGCGGAGATTGATCTGCGGGTCCGCATCACGGATGCCGGCGCGGAAACGGGAACAGGAGCGGGCAATTTCAATTCCAGCTACCAGGTTTTCATTAACAGCAATTTGGTTTTCAGCAGCAGCCCCGGAGATTTTCGTTTTGAAACCTCAACCGCACGGTTGATCTTCTGCGATACCGCAGGCAATGCGGGACCGATCACCTATGACGCCATTTCTTTGAAACGCGTGAGCGGAGGCGGTGGAACCAACACACCGCCCGCTTCGACCAATACGCTTCGCATCGTGTCGCATCAACTGACGCCAGCAGGCTTCCTCCTGGCGTGGAGCAGTGCGATTGGAACGAACTATTGCGTGCTGCGCTGCACGAACCTGAACACGGCGAAGTGGACGTTACTGACGAACATTACAGCAGCGGCGACGAATACGACGGTGCAAGCTTCCATCGATCAGAGTGTGGTGAGCTATTTCTGCATCACGCAACTGGCGCGTTCGGGACTTTCGTTGACTAACGTCGTCGCCACACAACGTGTCGGCACGGGATTCGTCGATATTTTCTATGACCTTGCGGATGTCTACGACGGCACGGCGTCGGTGACCGTGCTGGTTTCGACGGATGGCGGCGTAACCTACCGCGCGGCGGCGGCGAGTTTCAGTGGAGACGTCGGTTCTGGAATTGTTCCGGGAACGGGACTGCACATTGTTTGGAACGTTGGCGCGGATTGGGCGAGCGTTTCGAGCGGGAACGTCCGGATCAAGCTGGTAGTCGATCGCTCCGTGGCCGACGTCGACATGGCGATGATCCCGGCCGGAAGTTTCAATATGGGTGATGCGATGGCCGAAGGCCTCGGCAGCGAGGTGCCGGTTCATACTGTTAATTTGAGCGGGTTTTATATTGGTCGTTACGAAGTGACCAAAGGGCTTTGGGACAACGTGGCGCAATGGGCAATCAATCATGGTTACACCTTCTCCAGTCCCGCGGTGGCAGCGGCGACGAATCTCCCGGTGCAACAGATCAGCTGGTTTGACGTGGTGAAATGGTGTAACGCGCGTTCCGAAAAAGAAGGTTTCTCTCCCGCTTACTTTACCGACTCCAGCTGGACGACGGTTTATCGGACCGGCGACATCAACTTGAACGAGGCCAACGTGCGTTGGTTTGGCGCGGGATACCGGTTGCCGACCGAGGCGGAATGGGAAAAGGCGGCGCGCGGTGGTTTATCCGGCAAGCGTTTTCCGTGGGGCAATACGATCAATCAAAACCAGGCCGATTACTGGAGCACTTCCTTTGAAAGCTTTGATGTCAACGGCGCGGAAGGTCCGCATCCCTTGGCTCCCGAACATCCGAACGCATTGCCGGTGGGGCATTTTCTTCCGAGCGGATTCGGCTTGTATGACATGGCGGGAAACTCGTGGGAGTGGTGCTGGGATTATTACGGAGATACCTGGTACTCCGACTCCCGTGCTTCCAACGACAACACTCGAGGACCCAGTTCGGCGTCGTGGGGTGGCGACCGCGTTTATCGCGGTGGCAGTGGCGTTGATATCGCGTGGAAGAGTCGCGTGGCCAATCGCGCTGATGCGCCTCCGCGATTTGCGATGGGGTACTTCGGATTTCGGGTTGTTTTGCCGGTCGGAGAGAACCTGGTTTCGCAGGAATCCAGCACCTTTAGCCTGACACCGTAAGATTTAGATGAAGACGTTCGTAACAGTTTTGATGAAAGCAGCCGTAAAAGCTGCTGTCGCCGGCCTTTTGTTCGTCGCAACGGCCCAGGCCGCGCAGACCAACAAGCCGAACGTCGTTTTTATCCTGATTGATGACATGGGGTACGCGGACACCAGCTGTTATCAGACCGGTGGATCACCGGTGGTCGCGACAACCAATATTAATCGTCTTGCGACTGAAGGAATCCGTTTTACCCAATACCATTCCACGTCGCCCATTTGTTCGCCGTCGCGCACCGCCATTGTGACCGGATCCTATCCGGGGCGTTGGCGGATCAATTCCTACCTCGACAACAAGAGCATCAATCGTTCGCGCAACATGGCGGACTTTGCGGATCCTTTGGCGCCGAGCGTGGCGCGAGCCTTCAAAGCGGCGGGATACAGGACCGGACACTTTGGCAAATGGCATTTGGATTCCGGACGGAATGTCGATGATTCCGCGTTGCCGCAGGCTTATGGTTTCGACGAATCGGTTGTTTCCTTCGAAGGGTTGGGTAACCGGATGCTTTACGAGGGTGACGGGCTGTCCACGGCAAACGCGAATTTAAAACAAGGGAACCTTGAATGGATGCCTAAAGCCGAAGGGGCATCGAATCAAGTGAATGCAGCATTGGCTTTCCTCGCGGCACATACAAATCAGCCGTGCTTCCTGAACCTTTGGTTCAACGACGTGCACACCGCGTGGTTACCGGCGGCCGGGACGTGGTCGAAATATGCCGCGGTAACGTCCAACACCAACGAACAAAAATTTTACGCGGTGCTCGAAAATCTCGACGCGCAGATCGGTCGGTTCCTCAAGGGTTTGGACACGATGAACATTGCCTCAAACACCATCGTGATTTACGCGAGCGACAATGGCGCGCCCGGAGATGGTTCTGCTTCCTTTGCTCTCGCGCGGAATGGTGGACTGCGCGGACGGAAGGGGAGTCTGTATGAAGGTGGCACTCGTCTACCGTTTATCGTTCGTTGGCCTGGGCATACACCACAGGGAGCTGTGAATAACAACTCAGTGATTACAGGGGTCGATCTGATGCCGTCCTTTTGTGCGCTGGCGCAAGTGGCTTTGCCTTCCAATTACATTTCCGATGGCGAGGACATGAGCGCTGCGATGTTGGGGCAGAATCAAACCCGGACGAAAGCTTCCTATTGGTGGTTCATAAACGACGCCGGTCCGGCGGCGGGGAACTATCACCATGCGCCACCGTTGGCGCTACGGATCGGGAAATGGAAAGTGCTCTGTGACTATACCAAGAGCACGGTGGAATTGTACGACATGGATGCTGATCCCAATGAAACCAATGACGTTTCCTCCTCGAACAACACCTTGGCAAATTCCATGGCCGACCAGTTGATTGCCTGGTGGCAAACGATGCCGCAATGAAAACGAAATTTGCTGACTTGAAGACTTAGTAAACAGAAATCCGAATATGAAAACGCACTCACTATCTATCTCGTTCTGGATGACCGTTCTCCTGACGACGCTCGTTACAGGCAATGGCTTTAGCCAAACCACTGTCGTTAGCGATAATTATAATGTTACGACTTCCGGAACAGGTTTTGGCCTTGGTTTCGGCGTGAATACATTGATTAACCCTGGCGTGACGAACCGAATTACGGGAACGGCGGCACCCACGCTCCGTTACATTCAAACAGCCACAGGAAAGGCCACGAATTCCTACGATATCAATAGCAGCCGTCTTCGCGTGAGCACAGACAGTGGCATCGGACGATTCACACTTTCAGGCAATGGATCTACGGCTTACGACTTTGGACCTGCCGTTGGCAGCCGTTATGCCACCTCCAACAATCCGGCGATGTATGACGTCACCATCAGTATGCGGAATAACGCGAACGGAACGGCGCGTTTTTCCTTTGCTCTGGCGACTCAGGAAGGGGATACGAGCGTGTGGGATTTCGGTCTGCAAATGTATCATGCAACGACCAATGACACTTTCTATACGCTGGCAAAACGCGTCGACTCGGCGTCATCTGGATTGGCAAGTGACATCAATGCAACTCTCGGCACCACGACACCAAACACATGGTCGACCCCTGTTAAATTTCTTATTCGCGTGACGGATGCTGGTCTTGAAACAAATACCTTTTCTTCTCGTATCCAGGTTTCCACAAACAACGGCACCAGCTGGATCTATGACACCGATTCCGATGCGGCCTTGACTCAAGGCACTACGAATCATTGGCGGTTTGACAGTCGTACGCGCATTATCATCTTTGACCAGGCTGGAAATTCTGGTGCTAACGGGGGCAATGTTTTTTACGACGATTTCTCGATCGTTTCGAACTACGCTCCTCCGTCACCTGCAGAGCGGGTTTGGACGGGTGAAGGAGTGGATGATAACTGGTCCTCCCTGGACAATTGGGGTGGAACGGGGCTGAGCATCGGTTCCCCGGCAATTTTCACGGGAACACTTCGTCAGGCGAATATCAACGATTTCACCAACATGGTGGTGCCGTATCTCGTCTTCAGTAATGGAGGCTTTTCGCTGGGCGGAAATGCGCCGGGCATCAGCTCCACCATTTCAAATATTGCTGGGGTGAACACGTTCGCGAGTGGAATTTCGTGGGACTCGACGGACCTCAAGACTTACAGCCTTGCCAGTGGCACCGAACTTGTGCTCAACGGTACTACGACCGGCGAAGTGAACGGCGACCAAACGTTGCTGGGCGGAGGCACTTTGCGATTGGCAGGAACGATGAATATCGGCCAGGCAACCACGGCCAATCCTGCACTGATTCTTAACGAAGGGAAACTGGTGATTGATGCGGGAACTCTGAATTCTCGCGGCGGCTATCGCATTGGTTCCTTATCAACGGGAACAGGTGCCCAGACGATCGTGACCAATGGTGGTCTTCTTAACCTCACTGTGTCTGGCGCGAATCTGCGGGTTGGCGACAGCGCCAATACAAATATCAGCCGCCTCGAAGTGAACAACAGTACTCTGACTATGGCGGGTGGGACCCTTGGTTTGCCCTACACAGCAGGGGCATCTGGCGTAGTAAACCAGACCGGCGGAAAAGTTTCCGGCGGAATTATCTCCTTCAACGACAACGGAGCCGGCACCGGAACGTACAATTTGACGAATGGTGTATTGGAACCTGTGCAGATTCGGGACGACACTGCCGCAGGTAGTTCAACCATTACTTTCGACAACGGCACGTTGCGTCCAGCGCCTTCCGCGAATGCTGCGGCATTTTTCTCGGGCCTCGATTCGGCAGTCATTCAGTCAGGTGGATTAGTTTTGGATGCAGTTTCGGATTTCACCATTGGCCAGGTGTTAAGCGGAACAGGACCGTTGATTAAGAGTAACTTTTTGACGGTAACCCTTGCGGGCGCCAATACTTATTCCGGCAATACGATTATCCAAAGCGGTAAACTTGTCCTTCCGACCATCCAAACTAATACGACGGTCGTGCAAGTAAGTGACGGGGCTGAATTGGGTGTGGCCGTAAAAGCAATCGGAAGCACTCTTTCTGTTTCCTCCATCCAGTTCAATAATCCGTCGTTTGCGAGTTTGACGTTTGACCTCGGCACTTTCAGCAACCCAACTGCTCCTCTTTCCAAGGTCAGCAGCTTGTCAGTAAGCGGACCGGTAACGGTAAATATTGCCAACGGATTGCAATTAACCCTCGGCCGAATTGTGCTGGTTGATTACGACGGCGCGATCAGTGGTGGTTTTCAATTCAGTCTGGGTAGTTTGCCTGCGGGTGTCACCGCGACCTTGGAAGACAACGTAGCGAATGGGTCCATTGATCTGAATATCACTGGAGTTCCCGGATACCTTTGGACCGGTGCGGTGGACGGTAATTGGGACTTTGGAACTCAAAACTGGATTGATCAACAGAGTGGCAATCCGGCCACATATGCCGATGGGCTCCCGACTCTATTCACCGATAGCGCTTCTCGGGGCGACATTACCATTTCGGGAGTCGTAGTGCCTTCCGTTATTTCCGTGAGTAACAATACGCTGCCCTACACCTGGACGGGTGGCCTTTTAACAGTCGATACGATTAAGAAATCCGGAACGGGTTCATTGATCCGGACGAATTGGTCCAACGTTGATTTTGTTAATACGCTCGAAGTCAATAACGGCATTTTTGGTATCACCCACGCCGACGGTTTTATTTTCACCAACAGGTTGACGGATACCAGCGCGGGTACCGGGACATTCGCTAAATATGGCACCAATACGATGTTGTTCACCTCCTCAAATACGACCTACGACGGCAAAGTTGCAATCCAACAGGGGACTCTTAAGTTGACGGTCAGCAGTACTAACGCCCTTGGGACAACGAATGGGGCGACTGTCATCGCCAACGGTGCGACGTTGGATTTGAATAATCAAATTTACCCGTACGAACCGTTCATTGTGTCGGGGAATGGTGTGGATGGCTTGGGCGCAATCATCGATTCGTCGACAGGAACTGGAGTCGCTCACAATCTTACAGATGTGACAATGTTGGGTGATACGGCGTTTGGAGTACCAAACGGTGGTCGTTGGGATATCCGTGTTCGTTCCTCGAGCGGTCCTGGACCCGGCCTCCGAGCCAACGGATATAACTTACGAAAAGTTGGCTCCGGTTCTGTCAGCATTGCTTCGCAACGCAGCCTTGGAGTTAACACACCTTACTGGAACTTGAATCTCGGTGACGTGACGATTGAGCAGGGAACGCTCGCCATCGCTGAGTCGTTGACGCTTGGCAACCCCGCGAAGGCACTGACCATCATGCCAGGAGCGGGATTACAATTGTTCGACCTCGGGATGACGAATCCGTTGGTGCGTAACATCACGATGACGGACGCAAAGATCTCCACCGGCGGAGGCACTACGGACACGAACGTGGTGAACGGAAACATCAATATGAGCGGGGCCAACAGTTTCAAACAGGATCAATGCGTTTTCATCGTAAACGGAGCGATTACTGGATCGGCTTCCCTGGCGATTTCAGCAAATGAGCCGGGCCGCATCTATCTGAACGGTGTGAATACGTATACAGGTAACACCTTTGTCACTAACGGCACTCTTGGCGGAACTGGTGTCATCGCAGGAAATCTCACCATGCTGGGCGGAACCAATTCCCCTGGTATGGGGGGTATTGGCACGTTCACAGTGAATGGCAATCTTACTCTGGCTGGTGTTACGTTGATGGAACTGAATCGCGGTCTCACGACCAACAGTGATCGCCTGGTGGTTGGAGGAAATATTACTTTTGGTGGCGCGTTGAACGTTGTTCTCGCGTCGGGTGCGCCATCGCCACAGGCCGGTGATGTTTATCAGCTTTTCAATAAAGCAGCGTCCGGCTCCTTTACGAGTATTACATTGCCAAATATTTCCGCACTCCCGGGAAATCTTTCATGGGATACGAGTAATCTGGCGGCGAACGGAACTATTTCGGTCCAAGGTACGACGGCTTCACCAACCATCAGCAGCACGAGCGTGAGTGGCGGAAGCTTCGTCATGAGTGGCACCGGTGGCACGCAAGGAAATGGATATACTGTTTTAACCAGCACCAATGTTGGATTGCCGGTGGCCAATTGGACACCGATTTATTCCAACGTCTTCGGCGCAGGTGGCAGCTTTAGTTTCACAAACACGATTGATCCGACGAATCCTTATAGCTTTTTCCTGCTGAGGGTTCCTTAAGCAACAACCAGCCGGGGAGCATTAATCGGGTGCTCTCCGGCTTACTTTCTCCTATGAATACATTTTTTCCCAAGACAGTTACAAGTAAGCGACTCGCGTTCACTCTGATTGAGTTGCTCGTCGTCATCGCGATCATCGCGATTTTGGCGGGCATGCTTTTGCCAGCCCTCGCCAAGGCGAAAGCGAAAGCTCTGCAAACCAATTGCGTCAGCAATAACAAACAGTTGTCTTTGTCGTTCACGTTGTGGGGCGATGATAATAACGGTGGCAATTATCCATGGTGCAAGGGGGAGGGGAAGGTGGGGCCTGATCAATTGCGGACCAACTACGCGGTCTTACAACGATACCTGGCGCAAACGCGTGTTCTGACCTGTCCCGCAGATAAGAAACGTCAGCCGATGAATGATTGGGGCGTTTTTCAGGCGACGGTCGAATTCCGCACCAATCTGAGTTACATGTTTTGCTCGAACGCGCTCTCGACGCGCCCGATGTCGATCTTTACTGGTGATAATTATATCGCCGCTAACTATCCGACCCTGGATCCGATTGCATTGCCTGCCGGTGCCGGAGCGAACCTCAGTTATGATGCTGTGCAGGTGCCGCGTCTTGGCTGGTGGACCAAGGCAAATCGTCACCCGGGAGTGGGTGTGTTGAGCTTTTGCGACGGAAGCGTCAACGCAACGAAAACACCCAAGTTCCAGGAACACGTGCAATTCATTTTTGACAAGTACACGGACCCGGGCGAGCAGGTTCGATTCTGGGTTCCACAATCAACGAGTTTTGGAATACCTTACTGATATCTTAAATGCGCAGTTTTGAAATCGACGGCGTTTCTTTATGAAGACCATTGTCACGTGCATTGCCGCTGCGTTCCTGTTGCACTCCGCTGGGCAAGGGCAGGTTATCCTTTCCGATAATTTCAATGTAACGGCCAGCGGGACGGGTTTCTCTTTGAACAGCGGCGTCAATTCCGGAATCAATCCGCCGACAACGCGCCTGGGTGGGACGGCAGCTCCCAATCTCCGTTACTTTCCGACGGGTACGAAAACCAACACCGCTTTTTCGATTAACAGTAACAAGGCGCGAATTACTTCGGCTACGAATCCAGGACGGTTCACGTTTTCGTCCAATGGGAGTTCGGCATTCAACCTGGCTTCGGTCCTCGGGGTCACGACCGCAACTCCGCAAAGCCCGGTTATTTACGATCTATCTATAGCAATCGCCAACAACTCCGCGGGCGTCCAGCGTTGCTCCTTTGCCCTGGGAACTTCTGAAGGCGACGCGACGACCTGGGATTTTGGCATCCAATTATTTCGCACAGACGAGACGGATAATTTTTACACGATTGGAAAACGCATCGATACCGGCTCCTCCGGATTGGCTGCGGACGTCAATACGTTCATCACGAACACACTTCCGGGAACTTATGGTTCTGAGATTACTTTTCTCATGCGTGTGACGGATGCCGGCTCGGAAACGAATAGTTTTAATTCACGCGTACAGCTTTCCATGGATGGAGGGCTGACGTGGTTTTATGATACGGATTCCGATTCGGCTCTCCCAAGCGGTTGGCGGCTGAATGGAACTGGTCGTTACATCATGTGGGATATCGCTCCCGATGCGGGCACCGTCACCTACGACAACTTTTCTCTGGTGCCGGTTCCGGTGACCGCGACGCCAATCTCTCCTGCAAATAACGGGCAAAACATTGGTGCAGCTGCTTTGTTGAAAGTCGCTGTTTCCAATTCGCTCCCCGGAAATCTCACCGTGACCTATTTCGGTCGTGAAGTGGGCAAGCCGTATCCGGGCCGGGACTTTCTTATTCCAATTCTTCCTGACACGCAAAACTACGCGCAACATCCCGGCTTGTATGATCGCTGGTATGCGCAGACGGAATGGATTATCACGAATCGCGTGCAAAAAAATATTCCGTGGGTAGGGCAGCTTGGAGACATTGTGCAGAATGGTGATATTCTCAGTGGGTCACCCAATGACACAGAATGGGAAGTTGCCACGAATGCGATGTATCGCTTGGAAAATTCCACACGCACTCTTTTGCCCTACGGAATTCCGTATGGCTGTTGCGTCGGTAATCACGATCAGGAACCGAACGGCGAGGAGGATGGAACGACCACCCATTATAATAAGTATTTCGGAGTCGCTCATTTTGATGACAAGCCTTACTACGGCGGACATTACAGCACGAATGGAGATAGCTTTTTCAACCTCTTCAGTGTGAGTGGACTCGATTTTATTGTTTTCTCCTTTGAGTTCGGTCGCTACGGCTCGGGCGTCATGGGATGGGCGCAGGACGTTCTCGCAACGAATCAAAATCGCCGGATCATAGTCATGATGCATTATTCGGGCAGCGACTATACCCCGAGCAATTTGAGCCCCGCAGGCGACGCTGTTTTGGCCGGGCTCGGTTCTTATACAAATTTCTTTCTCATGCTCGGCGGTCACGTCTTTAACGGCGATGGTTGGGGCGAAGGTTCCCGTTCCGATAACGTCAGCGGTCACACCGTTCGCACGTTAATTTCGGATTATCAAAATCGTCCGAGCGGCGGCGATGGCCTGATGCGCCTGATGTATTTCTCGCCGAGTAATAATACTGTCAGTATTAAAACCTATTCGCCTTATACCGATACGTTCGAAACAGATTCCGACAGTCAATTCTCCTTCAATTATAATATGCAGTTGCCCACGGGGCCGGGTACGCCAGGCACCGCGTTCGCCGCAGTAGGAACGAACGTGAACGCCGCCGTAGGAAGCACCAATTCGTTTGGATGGTCGGGTTTGCAGCCGAATAAAACCTACGAATGGTACGCTGTCGTGACCGACGAAGCGGGAAATAAAATCATCAGCCCAAGCCGACGTTTCTCGACGGGAAATAATTCTGCGCCGGTCGTCTCCAATCAAACGGCGACCATTCCCGGCGATCAACCGACCACGCTGACGATGCTGGCGAGTGATCCGAACGGAGACGCCATTTTCTTCAAAACCAATAGTCGTCCGTTGCGTGGTTTGAATTCCGATTTCAATTCAACCAATGGAACGATCACTTATTTGCCGGCGCGAGGTTATCGTGGTTTGGATCGATTTACCTTTTCAGCAACCGACAGCGCTTCCAACAGCGCCGTGGTTAATTTCGATGTCACCGTCGTTGCGCCGCCGGACACGAACACGAATGGTCTGCCCGACGCATGGGAGACTACTTACGGCGTCACGGATCCGAATGGCGATCCGGATGGTGATGGACTGACGAACTTGCAGGAGTATCTGGCGAATACCAATCCGACGAATGCGTCGTCGGTGCTCAAGGTCATTAGCGCGTCCTCGCTGGCCAATGGGCAATTCAGTCTCAGTTGGGCCTCCGTGGGTGGCACGCGTTACCGGGTTCAATATGCCAATCGTGTTTCAGACAGCTTTATCGACATTGTTCGTTTAGTCGGCGCGGAAATGGATCCTGCCCCAGTTGGGTCGACATCGACGTTGTCCTTCACGGATGATTTTACGTTAACCGGCACGCCGACCAATTCCAGGTTCTATCGGATCAAGGTCGCTCCTTGAATCAGTTCCAACGGTTTTATGATGCGGTCGATTTCTGGACCCATGATTTTCCTTCGTCTTTAAAAAGGCTTTAAAAAGTTGCCGCCAAATCGCAAAGGGTTTTCCAAGGGTTTGGAGATGCCTTCTCGCATATCATTTCACCACCGCCGAGCAAGCGGGAAGATTTCACCTCGCATGAAGAAAGAAAATGCAAGTTCTTCCGCCCTTAAATTTTCTTTTACAAGGGCTGATTAAAGCGCAGAAATCCAATTTGCCATTGACTGTAATAGTCACTCTGCTAAAACGCCACCGTCCGCGAAAAAAACGTTGGTGTCGGTGTCAGAAAGACAGATTGTCCGTTGTTACTATGTGAGACAGTCAGGGATCCTGCCGGTGCAGAATCTTCCACACGGTTTTTTGAGCAGATTCAACTTAGTCATGAGCCAGAATAGATTGTTCGTCGGTAACCTCGCTTACCAGACCATGGAAAACGACCTGCAGGATTATTTCTCCCAAGCCGGCGTAGTCACCTCCGTCAACCTGATGATGGATAAATTCACCGGCAAGTCCCGTGGTTTTGCCTTCGTGGAATTTTCTTCCGCTGACGAAGCCAACAAAGCCGTGGAATTGTTCCACAGCAAAGATTTTCAAGGTCGTGCCCTGACAGTGAACATCGCTCGTCCTCGCGAAGAACGTCCTCCTCGCCGTGAAGGTGGCGGTGGTGGTGGTGGCGGCGGCTGGCGCGGTGATCGTGGCGGCCGTGGTGACCGTGACGGCGGCTATCGTGCTCGTCGTTAATTGGTTTTGTAACAAACCGCGAGTCCTTTGGGGCTCGCGGTTTTTTTATAATTTCGTTTAAGAGTCGTTTAAGAGTTTGACACGTTTCCCGCCGAACTTTAGCTTTTGAAAAGTTACTATGGCTGAAAATCCCAACATTCCCGGAGGCGCAGTTCCGCCAAGACCATCCGAAGCGCCCAAAGTACAGCCGCGCAAAGAAACCGTGCGCATCAATTTGCCCCCGAAGCCATCAGCCGGTGGAGCATCCTCGGCGACGATCAAGTTGCCGACCATGCCTGCCGCCAGTGCTCCGGCTCCCTTTACTCCCGCTGCTGCTCCGCCGCCAGCTGCCGCTGCCGGCGTTCCGCCAGCCGCTGCTGCACCGAAGCCGCCAGCACCTCCCGCCGCTGGTGCTGCTGGAAGCCGTGTTGCCGGCCCGCCGACTCGTACGACTGCTGCTCCGCCAGCGCCTCCAGGGGCTCCGGCTCGTCGTCCTGCTGCGGCTGCCGCCGGGGTTGCAACCGTCAGCACCATTGATAAAGTCCTCGCGATCGTTGCGGCCGTTGTTAGTCTCGCTGCGCTTGGCAGTGTTTACTGGATGGGCTGGCAAATCTATACTCCCTTGAACTAAGAGGGGGGCTTACGTTTTTTCGGTTTTGATTTATCTTTCGAATTATGGCCGCTGCAAATATCACTACGCTGACTCAAGCCAACTTCCCTGACGAAGTCATCAAATCGCCTGTCCCGGTTCTCGTGGATTTTTGGGCGGAATGGTGCGGTCCCTGCAAAATGATCGCGCCTGTTTTGGATGAACTCGCCAACGAATTTGGCAGTCGCGTGAAGATCGGCAAGGTCAACATCGACGAACATCAGAGTCTCGCAGTCGAGTTCGGTATTCGTGCGATTCCTACGCTTCTCGTTTTCAAAAACGGTCAAGTGGCCGAACAAATTGTCGGTATGCGCTCGAAAAAAGATTTGAAAGCGAGCCTCGATCGCGTCGCTTCCTAATCGTTTCGGGCGGACGAAATGCCCTTCATCGTCACGCCAGGCCAACTCAATCGCCGAGCCGAGCTGTATCATCAGCTCGGCACTATGCTCACCGCTGGCATTCCTCTCCTGAAAGGATTGGAGATGGTGAGTGTGCGTCCTGTCGTTCGGGGCTCCCGCCCTGCCATCTACACCCTCATCGAAGGCATGCGCAGTGGACTGACGTTCACTGAAAGCATGAGCATGACGAAAGGGTGGTTCTCAGACTTTGACATGGCTCTCCTGGCCGCCGGCGAAAAGACCGGTCGTCTCGACTCCAGTTTCAAACTGCTCGCCGAGTATTACACCACCCGCGCCCGCATCATTCGCGACAGCATCTCGGGTTTGCTGCTGACGATGGTGACCCTTCACGTTTTTCTTCTGCTGATTCCGCTCTCTTTGTGGACGCAATTTGCGACGGGGTTGATCAACGGCGATTACGCACAGTGTATTCCGTTCCTGATTCAGAAGGTGGCAATCTTCGGCACTATTTATGGAGTCATTTTCCTTGGGATTTATGCCGTCCAGGAAAAACACGGGGAACACTGGCGGGGAATGATTGAATCGTTCACCCAAATGATTCCGCTCTTCAGTAAGGCCCAGAGGTATCTCGCCTTGTCTCGACTCTCAGCCTCGCTGGAAGCCCTCATCAGCGCCGGTGTTTCAATCATTGATGGATGGCAATTGGCAGCAGCCGCTTCCGGTTCACCGCGCCTGCGAGAAATCGTTGCCCGTTGGAAACCACAGTTGGAAATGGGAACCACTCCAGCGGAATTGGTGAATCAAACGCCCTATTTTCCAGAAATGTTTGCGAACTTTTACGTGACGGGAGAAGAAAGCGGTAAACTGGACGATTCGCTTTCCCGCATGCAGGTTTATTATCAGGACGAAGGGTTCCGTGCGCTGAAGTTATTTACCCAGGTGCTCAACGGGACTATCTATGGAGCGGTGGCACTTTTTGTTGCTATCTACGTTATCCGATTCTGGATGCAGTATTTTAGTAATATTTTCAATAATCTCTAGTCCCTGTTCGGTTGTATGACGATTTCCGAAATTTTATCCAACGAAGAATTACGCCAGCATGAATTTCCGGTCACGCGCGACAAAATCTTCCTCGCGCACGCCGCAGTTTGCCCGTTGCCACGTCGTGTCGCGGAAGCTGTCCGCGAATACGCAACGATCTGTACCCAGGGCGACCAGGAAGCACTGATGCCGGATGGCCTCATCCCGCGCACGCGCGCCGCGGCGGCAAAGCTTTTGAATTCCAGTACCGAGGAGATTGCCCTCGTTGGTCCGACGTCGCTCGGCCTCAGTTTTGTCGCCAGCGGATTGAAGTGGAAACGCGGCGATAACATGCTGGTTTATTTCGACGACTATCCTTCGAACGTTTATCCGTGGATGGCTCTGGCGGAAAAAGGGGTGAAGGTCCGGTTTCTAAACATCCGCGATCTGGGAAAGATCCGGAACATCGATGTCATTGGCCAGGTCGATGAAAGCACTCGACTCGTGGCTTTGGCTTCGAATCATTTTGTTGGCGGATTCCGCATTGATCTCGCTGGAATTGGAAAGTTTTTGCGCGATCGGAATATTTTGTTCTGCGTGGACGGTATTCAGACCCTTGGCGCATTTCCGACGACGGTGGAACATGTGGATTTTCTCGCGGCCGATGCGCACAAGTGGTTGTTGGGCCCTTGCGCAGCGGGCGTTTTCTTCGTCCGCAAAAGCGCGCAGGAAAAGTTGCACCCACAAGTCTACGGCTGGAACAATGTTCGGTGTCCGAACTTTGCCGCGCAGGAGGAAATTGTTTTCAAACCGGATGCACGTCGCTACGAAGCCGGTTCAGAGAATCTGTTAGGGCTCGTCGGTCTTCGCGCGGCCATGGAAATGTTGCTCGAGGTGGGCGTGGAGAATATTTCGACGGAGTTGCTCCGCAAACGTGCGTGGTTTGTTCCGGAATTGCAGAAGAAGGGCTACACCGTTTTACAGGCCGACGCTCCACCGCAGCACGCGAGCGCTATCATGTCGATTCATCGTGACGGGACGGACCTTGCGGCGTTGCATCAAAATCTGACGGAAAAGAACATCGTCACTTCGTTACGCATGGATCGCACCGGCAAGCAATATATCCGCATTTCACCGCATTTTTATAATACGGATACGGAGTTGAATCGAGTGTTGGAACTGTTGTGAGCTGAAGCAGGGGATCGCTCTTCAGGCGTAAACTACTTCTTCGCCTTCACCAGCAAAATCGGAATGTCCGATTTGTGGCGCACTTCGTGAATGGTACTGCCGAAGATCAAATCGCCAATCAAACGATGACCGTGTGTTGTCATCGCGATGAGATCACATTTTTCTTTTGCGGCCGTTTTGAGAATTTCCGTGGGCGGATCGCCGAGGGCCAGATGGGTTGAGACTTCTGCGCCTTCTTCCGTCAATTGCGTCGCGACTTTTTCCAGGTAGGCACGATCTTCCCTCATCTCCTGTGACTCCTGGAGTTTCAGCTTCTCGTAATTACGCGCCACCCATCCATCGGCGACGTGCACGAGTAACAGTTCAGCTTTGAACTGTCGCGCGAACTCCAGCACGTGCGGGATCAGGCTTTTGTCTGAACGACTGTTCTCCAGTGCCACAAGGATTTTGCGATACATGTGATTACCCTTTGAAAAACATCTCTTTGGCGAAATCGATCAACAGCTTGGCGTTCAAGATCACGATGATTGAGGTGGTGATCCACGCTGCAATCTTCAATCCAAGTGAATTGGCAAATTGCCCCATCTTCTTCTTGTCACTCGTGAACAGCACCAGCGGGACGACCGCGAACGAGAGTTGCAGGCTGAGAATGACCTGGCTGAGAACAAGCAATTTCGCCGTTCCGCTTTCTCCGTAGGCAATCGTGACGATCACCGCCGGGACAATCGCAATGGCCCGGGTGATGAGACGCCGTAACCATGGACGCAACCGGATGTTCAGGAATCCTTCCATGACAATTTGACCAGCCAGCGTTCCTGTGAGGGTGGAATTTTGTCCCGACGCCAGCAAGGCCACCGCAAAGATGACACTCGCAAACGTCACGCCGAGGGTAGGAGTGAGTAGTTGAAAAGCGTCCTGGATTTCGGCGACATCATTCTGACCGCGGGTATGAAATGTGGCGGCCGACACAATCAGGATCGCTGCGTTGATGAACAGCGCGAACATCAAAGCGATGGTGGAATCCAGAGTGGCAAACTTGATCGCTTCCTTTTTTCCTTCGATTGTCTGCTCATACTTTCTCGTCTGCACGATGGAGGAGTGGAGATACAAGTTGTGCGGCATAACCGTCGCTCCGAGAATGCCGATGGCGATATAAAGCATTTCGGGATTCTTGATTACTTCCAGTTTTGGAACGAATCCGCCCAGCACCGCCACAACATCCGGTTTGGAGAAGATAATTTCGGCCAGGAAACAGCAGCCAATCGTTGCAATCAACGTCACGACCAGCGCTTCGATGTAACGAAAACCTTTATTTTGCAGATACATTACCGCGAGGACGTCCAGGGCCGTAATGCAAACACCCCAAACTAAAGGAATCTTGAAAAGGAGATTTAATGCAATAGCCGAACCAATAACTTCCGCCAGGTCGCATGCGCAGATTGCCACCTCACACAAAATCCACAGGATGACGGCGACAGGTTTCGAATAGTGATCCCGACACGCCTGCGCAAGATCGCGTCCAGTCACGATTCCGAGCTTGGCGCAGAGAGCCTGCAGGAGAATCGCCATGATATTTGAGATCAGGATGATGCTCAGCAGGGAGTATCCGAACTTCGAGCCACCGGCGAGATCCGTCGCCCAGTTGCCCGGGTCCATGTAACCGACAGCCACGAGGTATCCCGGTCCGGAAAATGCCAGAAGCTTTCGCCAGAAGTTCATGCCTTTCGGCACCACCACACTGCGATGGACTTCCTGTAGACTCGGGGTCTGATTGGGACTATGCCATCCTTCTTCTCCGGCAGGCAAAGTTGCGTCGTTTGCTTTCATCTTAAAAACGTAAAGAAATTCCAAGGAACGGATTCAGGTCATCGGCGGCGCGTGTGACGCCGATGTTGATGCCACCGTCCAGATTGATTTGTTCGGTCAAGGCGTAGACGACACCGCAGTCGAGGGTTCCGATCCAGTCCGAACCGGATTCCGCGCTGACGCTGCTGAAAAATTCAACGTACCCATCCAACTTGGAAACGATGCCGTGGCTGAAAGTGATGGAGTTAATGAATTCAGCGTGCCTTCCGTTGCCGGTGCCGTCCTTGCCGCAATCCAACTCCGTCATCAACCCCATTCCCCAGTCGTGCGGCAACGCGACCGCGAATGGGAAAATAATGCCCCCTTCGAAAGCATCGTTGCCGAGATTGTCTTGTGCCGTGGGCATTTTGACGAATGGCATGACTGCGAGGGCGGTATCGCCCCCGTCATTACCCCACAAATTATATTTTGCGCGAAGCGTCAGGTCGCCGAAACCGGAATTATGCTGAATCGTGCCCGTGGTCCGATTCTGAGTGTGGACATGATTGTAGGTGGGAACCACTAACTGAACATCCAGGTCGTTCAAAAGACCGGCTTTCAGGTTCATCGTGGCAAAACTGAAGCTGTCGACGCGCAGATTGCTACGTGAGGAGTTGTGAAGGTCGTAACTGTAGTTCAACAAATCGGCCTCGATTTGATAATGACCGGCGTCGACGGTATAGGCGCTTTCGGTCTTATCCGGACGATCCGTGCTGAATTCACGCAAAAGGGTTGCCGGGGTGGGGGCGAGCAGGGAAAACCCACTCTTGTCCTTTTGAGCCTCCACGGTTTTTTCTTCGGCGGCAATCGCCACGCTCAGGGTGCCGGAAAGGCACACGGCGACGCTCAGATTCCGAAGAAAATGTCTCATGCGATCGTGAAGCTAACACAAACAATGTTTGTGTAAAGAAGAAATGTTAGGTAAGACTATATCAGGGAAAACTCCTTTGCTCTAAAGCCTTGCCTTGTCAGAGTGTTCAACAGCGGTTAATTATTTTTACTCGATGTCGTCGTTGCCGAGTCAAAGTGCGGAAGATTATCTCGAACGTATTCATACGTTGATCGAGGAGAAAGGTTATGCCCGTGTGGTGGATATTGCATCCTCCTTGCAGGTGAAGCAGGCCTCCGTCACCAGCATGGTGCAAAAACTCGGGAAACTCGGATATTTAAATTACGAGAAATACCGTGGTCTGGTGCTGACAGAAGAGGGGCGGATCATCGCCTGCCGAATCCGTGACCGCCATGAAACGCTTTCCCGCTTCTTTTCTTTGTTTGGCCTGGATGATGAAACACAAAAGGAAGACATCGAAGGGATCGAACATCATCTGAGTCCGGCAACCGTGGATATTCTTTCTGATCTCGCCGAGTTTTTTGAAGGGCATCCAAAGCAATTGGAGCTGTTCCTCAAGAACCGCAATGCGCGAAAGAAAAATTCCAGGAAAAGCAAATAATGGCCCTTCGTCCGGCAGACCTTCAGCAGATTGGAGATAACCTCGCCATTAAATGGGAGGACGGCGCAGAGAGTTTCATCAGCTTTGAATCATTGCGACGCCATTGTCCTTGCGCCGGTTGCAAAGGGGAAAAGGACATCATGGGGAATCTCTACAAAAATCCGGATATTCCGCTCACCCCGAAATCATTTCAGCTGGTTCGCCTGGGGCAGGTCGGTGGTTATGGAATTCAGCCGACGTGGGCGGATGGTCATTCCACAGGCATTTTCCCTTTCGAATATCTTAGAGCAATCGGCGAGCAGGAGAAATAGGTCGCGCGTTGCGCCGTTAGAAAAAGAATTTTAAATTATAATAAACTCGGCCTCCGGAGTGATGTAACTGTTCGCGCCATGAAACGATTGTTCTCCCGCTGTTTTGGCCTTCTCCTGGTGACATTTGTTGTTCTGGATTCCTCTTTGGCACAGTCTCCTGCAACTAACGCTGTTTCTCAGGCACAGCCGGTGTGTGTGGTTTGCAAGGACACGAAGAAATGTGCATCGTGTCATGGCACGAAACAGCAGCGGTGCGATCAATGCAATGGCGAGGGAAAGAAACGCGAAAGCTGCAGCCGTTGCGGTGGTGATGGACGAGTTTCAAAAACGAGACGAGTCGGCGGCAAAACGCGTCGCTCCACTTCGTCTTGTTCCAGTTGCGGCGGACGCGGCTATAATAATCGCGACTGTTCCAAATGCGGCGGCGATGGAAAAGTCGATTGCACAAGATGCAAAGGCACGGGCCTGTGCCAGGCGTGCTCGAAACCTGTGCAGTGAATTGGGTAATCCGTAGACGCTAACTCGCGTTAAGGACGCCCGCCGCCTCTATTTCCTTGGTTTCAATGGCGGGCTGTTGTTCCGCTTTAATCTTTTCGGTCGCAGCAGCCGTTGCTTCCGCGATGCGTTCAGGAGTTACCGGGCAGTTTCCTTTTCGGTGACCCAGGTCCTGTAGTGCAATGTGTTGAAATTCCTTAAAACCTGCGCCGAGGAGTGTGTGACGTGCGCAATTCAGCGGACATCCATCGACGACGATAATCTTCCCGGCCTTTTGCGCTTTCATCATGAGTGGTTTCACTCGACCACCAATTCCCGCGAGGCACGACATTTCGCCAACGCCTTCTTTGGTCAGCTGCCGCGCGACACGATCAGCGAGTTCTCCGGCATCGGAACAACCGGAACAGGAATAAATAATTGTTTTAGGTTCAGAATTGGAATCGGCACTCATACGCACGCGTGTAATATTCCAGTCACGGTTCCTGGCAGATACACCGATTTTGGCGAGAACATTGCAAGAACTGGCTCCGCCCATTGAGGCTCTCGACGTTTATTTCACTTGGGGCGGGATGAAGTCTCCTCTCCCACATCATTCCATCCCGTGGCTAATTTGAGTCGTCTCGCGATAGCTATCCCAATGCGTTCTGCCGAAAATTCACCGTCCGCTTCCACTGACACGGTCAATTTTGAGCGGCCATCCGCACCGGTGGAATCCTCGAACCGGACCCGTTTGCCCATTAGATCCGTCCCGGAGATGGTGACAGTTTCGCTGCCATTCTGCACGGAACCGGATTCCCCGTTCAATTTCCACTGGTGCTCTGTGATGAAATCGCGCGCCGCCTCCAAAGCCGCTTGTCCCAATTTTGGCCGATGCGGAATAGTAAATGTAGATTGGAGCCTGGTTGCCGATGATTCTGCCGACGATCCCTTTACAAGTTTGTATTTCACCCTCACGCCTTCGTCGCTAAAGCTGATCAACTGAAGAAGCCCTTTGGCTCCTTCACGAGTTTCGAAGGCGTAAACATTCGTGGACGTAAGAGCGATGCTTGTTACCGGCAGGATATCAAGGAGGATTTTTTCCACATCGCGAGGCGTAAACGTTTCCCATTTCGCCAGGTCCAGAGCTGCGACTTTCATTCCTACACCGAGAAACGAATGTGTGGTTTCGACTGCCCCATCCATACCTTCGCGATCCATCCATGCAAAAGAATTGAGGACTGTTTGAGCGATGCTTTGCGATGGCGAGCTTTCAGGAAACTTGCCCAATTTCCCGGAATCGAAATCGATCGTTTCCTCGACGAGTTGTTCCATCACAGGCCCGAAAGCAAATCCCGCAAAACTACCGGAGTCTCCGGCGGAAGCGTTTTGTTGCAGTTTATATCGGATTCTCAACGAGCGGGGACTCTCCTCAAATGCTGTGATCTGCAAAAGACCGACTGCGCCGTCACGTGTTTCGATAGCGAGGGTGATGGGAACGAAGTTTTTTGGAAGCTGATAAAGTGTGGCTCCGCTATGTTCCACATGCTGAATCACGGTGGACACTTTCAATGCCTCTTTCAGATCGCGCACTGTCGCCGTGTCCCATCCGCGTGCTGGAAAATCGGAGAGTTTCATTCCGCATGTCATCAGTGCCCACTCTCCGGAGACAAAATCATCATATTCCGCGAAGAGATCACATGGACTCGCGGCCAAGGCGCGCAGTCGTCCGCCCTGGTCTTTCGGGGCGTTATCGAGAAGTGAGGTTTGCTCACCTGTGGCAAGGTGCAGGCTTTCTCGATTGCCTTTGCCGCTCCCATGATCGGGGTCGAGCAAGACTCGTTCGATCACGGGCCCGAAATCGGCTTTGGCTTTCTCAGCTTCAGGGGTTAGTGCTGACGTTTTGTTCGCCGACCCTGTCGGGTGAGAATTGATTCTGGATCGAGGTGTGATCAGGCTAACGATTCTCTCCGGGGGAACGGCCAGGCCGATGACCAGGGACAGACATCCAAGGAATACCGTGCTGCCAATCCATGCCCGTCGACGTACCGTGGGCATTTCCAAAGGCAGAAACCAACGCGTGCTCGAAAGAACAGGAAGAACAATGGCTGCGGTGAGTGCGAGGGCAACAGCGGCGAGGCGAGGTTCGAGGTTCGCCGCTGATGGCATGTAGAGCCCGACCACAACCGTGATCACATATGCCAGCCGAGATCGAAACCAGAGGCCGAGGACCAATAGCATTGGAAGAATAATCTCGGCGGCGCCGTAGGAACCTCGACTGAGCCGCAGCATCAGTTTCGCCACGACACCCAGGGTCAAAAGGCACAATGGCAGCCACAAAAGTTTTGGCATGCCGTGATGACGCTGAGTCCAGGAACTGGAAAGCGTTGCGGTTTTCGAATCTTTTGGTTTCGGGGAGGCTGGCGACGTCGAGATGTTCTCGACGCGGGTTTTAAGTTCTTCCGCAGTTTGATACCTTAATTCCGGCTTTTGCTCCAAAGCCCGCAAAACGATCTCATCCAAACGCACATCAACGTGCACCTTTTTCGAAGGCGCCTCAATGCGGTGTCCCGGCAACTCGCCGGTCAGCATCTGGTAGAACACCACTCCCACCGCGTAGATGTCGGCGCGATGATCGACTTCCGTCGGTTTCTCCATCTGCTCCGGAGCCATGTATTGGGGTGTGCCGACAATTTTTCCAGCCTCGGTTAATGACGGCGCAAGAACCGGGGCGCGATTTTCATCCGAAGCCTCCTTTCCCACAGCGACGAGTCGTGCGATGCCAAAGTCCGCGACTTTTACGCGGCCGCGCCGATCCATCAAAATATTTTCCGGCTTTATGTCCCGATGAACGATGCCGTGATCGTGGGCATATTGCAGGGCGTCGCAGATTTGCGGGACAATCGCCAGCGCTTCCCGGGAAGAAACTCGTTCGGTGCCGAGAAGCTGACGCAAATTCACCCCATCGACATATTCCATCAGGAAAAAGAACAAACCTTCCGCACGGCCAAATTCGTAGAGGGTGACAATGTTGGGATGATTCAGTTTCGCGAGGGCCTTTGCTTCACGCGAAAACCGTTCAGCGAACGCCGGTTGATCAACCGTTCCCGGTGGAAGGATTTTCAGGGCAACGATGCGGTCCAGTTCCTTTTGACGCGCCTTGTAGACGGCCCCCATACCTCCGCGACCCAGCAGTTCGAGAATTTCGAGTTGCGGAAATCTGGCCGCGAGTTCTTCTGGCGAAGGCACCGGCGCGAGATCTTTTGTTCCGTGAGGTCCGGTTTCGCCGGTGAAATCGGTGTGCGTCGCGAGATTCATTTCCATCACACAACGCGGACATAATCCCGCCCGGGCGTTGATCGGCAACGGGGTTCTGCATTGGGGACAGATTTTTGCTGTGCTCATGCCCGGTTCTTCGCAATTAAATCGTGTTTGTTACAAACTCATCGGGAAGAAAGCGCCCGGGCCAGATGACGCAATTCAGTTTCCATGTCTGTAGTCTCGGATAAAGTTTGCGAAATTTCTTCCCGATAAATCTCACGAAACCGTTTGCGCAGCCGATGAACGGCCACGCGCGTCGCTCCTTCGCTGCTTTTGAGTCGTGTTGCAATCGCCGCATAATCAATGTTCCCACGTGCAGCCATGAGGCAATCTTTCAAGACTTCGAACTCCTCGGTCTTCCCGGCGGCGGCAAATTCAGTTTGTAACCGTTCGAGCGTCAGATCGTGCAGGGTCAGCGCCCATTCCTTGTCGAACGCTTCATCCGGACCGAGCTGTGATTGCGGTTCCGCGGCGTAACGGCTCTCGGCGAAGGCCGTGTCGATGGGCAAATGGAGATGTTTGCCGCCTCTCCGTTGAGCGGCGCCGCGACGCCACTCACTGATCATGAAATTCTTGAGTGCGGACATGAGAAAGGTTCGCAGCTTTCCTTTTTCACGATCGACTTTATCCAGCCAGCGCTTCTCCAAAAGCCGGCAAAAAAATTCCTGGGTCAGGTCCTGTGCGTCATGGCAGGACTGTCCGGACCGCCGAACATACGTATAAAGAGGAAGCCAGTAGAGACGGCAAATCGTTTCCAGGGCGGCATCGGAGTCTTTGGACGTGCGGTGTTTTGCTGCGAGGACGACAGACCAGCGGGTGGGAGGAAAAACGTGCTGCGGCCCGGCCAATGTTGTTTTGCCTGTCATCTGGTTTGGGAAATAAACATTACCAAAGACCGTTTCGTTCTCACATTAAAACATGGTCCACGACTACTTCGCAATGAACGGGTGGTTGTTACAAACTTTTTTCGAGGCGAGGAAAATGCGACGGAAGGCGAGCTGAAGTGGAAGTCAGAAATCAACCGCTGCCAAAATCGGTGCTGCTCAAAAATGTGATAGGCGTGTCTGAAGTGGCGTCGGTTTGGTTTTCCTTCGTTTGTTGTTTAAGATTCGCCAATTCTTTTTCCACTGCGGCCCGTTCTTCAGGAGAAAATAAAAGTTCCTGGGGAAGACGTTCACCGCAAGCTCCGCATAAAACGTTGCGGCGGCTATAAATGACCGAACCACATTTTGGGCATTTAAATTCCATAACCGGCGACCTGAGCCAATGCTTACTTTTTAGAAGAAATCAATTTTGCGATTACCAATCCCGCCGCAAGAATCGAACAGCCGATGACGAAATACCTGCCTAAAGTGGTAAATGTATTCGCAGCGGTGCTCCCCATTTCGTGAATCACGATTTCCGCCCTTGCCAACGATGCGGATGTGACGACGGCTGCTACGGCCATGACAAATTTTTTAAATTGGGCGCTCATGAATGATTTAATTGAGGTGTAGCGTTCGGCTCTGGCGGTGATCAGGTTTGGTTCAAAGACTTCAACCAAATCCGGTAGGTGTCAATAGTGGCTCCGTTGAGAATCGGACACGCGAAGAGTTATTTTCGACGAAGAATACGACAAAGCAAGCCGAGGGTCAGGAGCTGAAAACCCGCCGAAGCGGTTGCGACGATACTGATTACCCATTGCCATGTCGTCAGCTGCATCGTTAACAGCCAAAAGACGATTAGCGCGGGAAATATGCAGGCGGCAGCGAGAAATGCGCTTTCGGCCATGCGGGTGTCTGAAGCATCAGAACCAATTCTTTGTTTGAGCAATGTGGTGAGCATAGAAAATTTTGCTGTTTGAATGTCTAGGTATCAGACCGGATGGATTACGGGTCCTCACGCGCGATATAAAAGAGGGCTGCCTTCGGTTTGCTTCGGAAGGGTTCAACTAACTTCCGTTGCCTTCTTTGACATCTCGCTCCGCGAGACCGGGGG
>CBHTTJ010000038.1:0-33713 GCA_966095605.1 uncultured bacterium
CGCATAGATAAACGTTCCAACTGTAATGGTTTATAGAAAATCGAAGGAAAAAAACCTCAAAATTCCGATTTACGATTTACGATTTACGCGCTGGCTGAAGAATTGACCCGAGTGCCGGAGTTTGGGCGGCTTCCTAGACGGAAAACGGCGGAAGGATTAACCACGGAATACACGGAATACGCAGAAAGAGAATCCGGTCTTTGTTCCCCCTTCTGTGTATTCCGTGTATTCCGTGGTTAAAAATCCTCTTTTTTAACCCACAGATTTTAGCTAACCCAGAAGTCAGTAGCCTATTGATTGCCGAAAATAATTTCCGGATGGCGTTGGCCTATTCACGTTGAAGCGGCGTAAACGCCGCATTGGTGTGGGGACGTCCACGTCCCCGGTGATTAACACAGTCGAACAGCTTCAGGGGACGTGGACGTCCCCTTTCCGGGGCGATCCCCGGGCCCGCTCCTCCGGCTTCGCTCGGAAGAGAGGGAGTTTTACCCTTCCGAGTTTTACCGGCCTTTTTGTTTTTTAACCTTTTTCTGTCGCAATAAGTTCACTCCACCGAAAACAGGGAGAACCAACGCTTTCTTTAGAGTCCTTTACAAAAGACAACAGACGCTCACACCCAACGAGGAAGACTCTGTGAGCGAAACCGTTTTCATGGAGGATTATTCAGTCAATTTTTGCCAAATAGGTTGTAATCCGAGCGGGCATTCCTATGCTCCGTTCGCCAGCAACCACTGGCGGCAACCAATATATGATGCGGACATCCCCACGCCTCCCGTTTACGGCGTTTCTACTCTCCCTTTTTGCCGTGCTGTTCCTTTCGAGCACACCTGCCAGGGCGGCGATTCCCGTGGTATCGGTCAAAGCTTCGAGGGCGACGACCGGAAATGACATATTGAATGTAGATCTCTCCGTTTCACCCGGTGCGGCCGGTTATGCGGTATACCTCGCCGCAGGGCAAACCCTCGACGAAGATGTTTATTTTACGTTCGTAGGTTATTTTTCCGGACCGACCATTCGAACCTATTTCGGGGTGTATGAAGGACAACACTACATCTTCGCGAAGGTGGTTGATGAAAACGGACACGCCTCGAAGGTTGCTTATTGCCGGGTAAAATCCACGATCCCAGGTTCGCTCGTAATCGATGTGGACGGAGAAGGTGTTGTTAAAGGGATTCCGAAAAACGGGTTTCTCGCGGAACACTTCTATCGACTGACCGCCGTGCCGTCTAATGGCAATATTTTTGGTTATTGGGAGATCAATGGGAAGCAAGTTTGGACGCCCACGGTCACTTTGTCCGGTTCGGAAACAGGTGATATTCAGGTTCGGTTTGTGCCCAATCCCTACAGTGACATCGCGGGAAATTATAACACGGTGCTCTGCGGAGGAGCGCGGACCGATTACGATCCCTCGCTTGGCTATACGACGACAGGATGGGAACAGATTGGGCGGATTCGGGTTCATGTGGGGAACAACGGTTCCTATAGCGGCGTGGTGGCGCTGTTTCGGACGAACCTCGTTTTTTCTGGAAAGCTTTCTTACGTCAGCCCGACCGAGGCCGTCGGCTATGAACACTTCGTCATGAATGATCGGAAGAATGCGGGAAATAAACCGGTCGACGTCAATCTCAAGCTGAGCTTCGATTTTCTTGGAGGGATCATGTCGGCTTTTCTCACGGAGAGTTTCGCGGATGTAAATACAAGTACCTCGTCTGTGATCGTTACCCCGGGCGCATGTGCGCGCATAGGTGTTGGCTTTAACCTCGAAGGCGTCACGAGCTTCCCGGCCCAGTACAACTTTTATACCTACAAATACGATTTCGATGAGCCGACGGAGAGCGGAATAGGGACGATCTCCATTCGCACGAACGGCTTGGTAACGATCCAGATGTATTCCCCGGGCGAGAAACGCATTGTTACATCGACCAGTTTTATGGATCTCAGTGGGACCATTCCTTTATATGTGACATTCCCAAGCGGCAAGTCGCTCGGAGGTTCCACCATCATCTGGGGTATGGGATCTGAGTGGGGCGGATTGAAAATCGTCCGAGTGACCTCGCCGAATCCCGTCCCAGAGATTCCTTTCGACACTTACATGGTTACTTCCCTTTTCCAACGGCAGGATTTGGTTGATCCGCTGACGGCTGGAATGTTGAAAATTAGCGGTTTCCCTCTCAACACCAATGCTCTGGTGAACTGGAATCCTGCGTCGTGGATGTTCACATTTCCAAACGGAACCTTTAATGAAATGAATTTGCCGATCGATCAGGACACAGGGTGGATCAAGGGCAGCTACGTCCCCGACCTGAGTGCGCGTGAAGATATCACGGCGATTTTTCTGCCGTATTTGCGGAAAGTGGTCGGTTTTTCGAGCAACGGCTTACGAACCCAACGATTGACCATCGATTGGTATGATTAGAATCGGACTTCAAACCTAATGGTGGACGCCATCGCGTTGGCGATGTTTGGCAGTGTCGATGTTCTCTGGTTTTTGGGTGTTGCCCTTCTCGGCATTCTGCCCGCGTTCGATTTCAAGATTATCGACTGGTTCCGTTTGTCCGGCGGGTTGTGAAAAACGGTGGCGTTCGCCGGAAGTCTTCTCCGGTTTGTCTGGTTTTGGTTGGCGTTGTTTCATTCCGCAACGTCGGCCACGGAAACCTTTCCCACAACCTGATCGCGATATCCGCTGCTCCGTTATCTTCCTTGAAGTTTGTTCGGGCTTCCCCAATCTCTCCGCATGCGGAGTCTTTTCCCGGCAACGGTTTTGGTTTTTCTGTTGTTTATTTCCGGCGCAAGGGCCGATGAGAAGAATCATCGTGTCCTCCAGGGAATTCTTGAGAACGATTTGCTCTACAATCCAGCGCCGGGCGACCATCAGGACCGTCATTACACGTCCGGAGTGAAATTAATCTACGACGACCGCGGTGAACCAGAACCGGGTTGGGCTAAAGTCTTCGGTCTTTGTAAACTCAATGAGGTGATTCCGTCGTTTGGGTTTGAACCAAAGCGAAGCAACTACGCCGTCGTGCTTGGGCAAAGCATTTACACGCCGGAAGATGATTCCGTCACTAACCTGATCCGGAACGATCGGCCTTACGCAGGCTGGCTCTATACGGGATTTGCGCTGCAACGGGTTGGGCTCAGTGACAAGCGCGGGATTCCAACTTTCGAAAACTTTGAATTAAACATCGGCGTGATTGGACCCGAAGCCCAGGGCGAGTTCGCCCAGAATTCCATTCATAACTTCCGTCATCTCCACACCTTCAACGGCTGGCAGAACGAATTAAGAACAGAGCCGGCATTCGAAACCAAATACGGTCGTGCCTGGCGATTTTCCTTTAGCGAGAAAAGCAGTCGATGGATTGATGCGGTGCCACACGTGGGCGCGCATCTTGGAACCGTCGCAGTGTCCGGAGAACTAGGCGCGATTTATCGTCTTGGGTGGAATTTGCCCGATGATTTTGGGCCGCAAACAATTGATTCCCCCCTGCTCATGACCGACTTCTCGTCGCACAAGCATTTCGGCTGCTACATTTTTGGCGGTGCGAACGGACGCGCCGTTGGACGCAACGTCTTCCTTGACGGCAATCTCTATCAGGGCAGCCATCATGTGGAGAAAAAGCCCCTGGTGGCGGACTTTACTTACGGCGCGGCCCTGGTATGGAAGCACGTGGAACTCAGTTGGGTCTTCGTCACGCGAACCAAGGAGTTCGATGTACAAAAAGGGAACGATCAGTTCGGTTCAATCATGGGGCGCTTGCGCTGGAGTTTTTAAAATGTTTGTGACGGGAGCCGTAGGGTTCAGGCTTGCCGTCAGGCGATTCGATTCCATCATTGCAGCCGATTTCATATAAGCTTCTCCCCATGCACCCACCGCTCAATCGGATCAAGAAAGCGTCAGGTCATGGCTGGTTTTTTGTTTTCCTGTTCATGCTGGCGCATCCTTTTGCATTACTGGCGCAAAAAGATTTTCTGTCACCGCAGGCGCAACAAAAGCGTGTCAAAACTTTCGCCACCGGCCGGCATTGCCAAATCAAAGTCGTCCTTGAGCCGAAAGAGCGCTTTCAAAACGTGCCTTTTGGCGTTGAATTGGATTTTGATCAGCTTTTGCAACAAAGGAACGTGCACGGAACGTTCGACCGTTTCTCTGTCCTGGTAAAAAAATGCCATTCCAAAAGCCGTCGATTGGAGGAAGTTGATTTCAATCTCTCGGACGCCTTCCTGGTCGGCAACAAAGGGAAAGTCAGCTGGCTGATCGAAGATACCGACGAAAAAGAATACATTATCTTTTTCGATGTAAGAGAAAACGGTCCGTTTGCGCCGCCGAAATGCGTTGGCCTGGTCGGGAATGGCGATTGTCTTCGTTTCAACGATGGCAAAACTCATCCACTCCATGTTGGGATGCACGCCAATGCCACGGCGATCGATTGGGACGGAGATGGTTTGACCGATGTCTTGTCGCCACAAATTTATTCCTACACACAGGAGAGCCCGTGGTTTTGTCTGCGCTTTTTTCGCAATGAAGGTTCTAATGGCAAACCGATCTTTGGCGAAGGAATTCCTTTGCGCGTCTGGAAAGGAGATCGGCCGCGATTCATGGAAACGGGCTACGCCCTGGAAATCCTCGATTGGAATGGCGATGGGCAGCTCGATGTGTTGACCTTTCCCTACACTAAAAAGGAACTTTCGATTTATCTCAACACAGGCCGTAGAGATGCCACCGGCTTACCCATCTTGGAATTAGGCCATACGGTCCTGGTCTCCAGTCCAGGTTTATTCACCTGTCTTCGCGTCGTGGATTGGTTCGGAGATGGCCGAAAAAGTTTGTTGCTCGGTTACATTAAAACCCATTCCGCGAAGCGAGATGATCCGCTCTGGTTTCCGGCCACAGAAGAAGCGAAGAGCGCGGCGAACTGGCCGCGGATGTTTTACAAAAGCTACATCGATTTTTACGAAAATTCCTCAGCCCCTGGCGAACCACCCCGTTTGAAGCCGCCAATACAAATCAACACGCGCGACGGAAAAGAAATTTCCTTCCATACAGTTTCTTCTTTCGAATGGATGGATTGGGACGGCGATGGACAAAATGATCTTCTGGTCCAGAATCTTTCCGAGTCGTTCGATAAAGGTTTTGTCGGAGCCGAATTTTACAAAAATGTGGGTAACAGGAACTCACCTCAATTCGAGAAGTGCGGGTCAGCAGAACCATTCCAGGACAAGAACGCCTTGAATTTACGAGCGGTGAACGCACCGGGTTTTCGCGGAATGTTCGTTCATCCCGGAACTGCCGCCGGCAAAATTCAATTCTTTCGTTCCGCCGGTCACGACAAGAAGGGCATTCCTCTTTTCAGCGACCAGGGTTTTCTTCAGCAAAGAAATACGTTTGTTAATTCCCATTCAGGCTATGCCCAGGGACAACTATCCGATTGGGATAAAGATGGGGACCTGGATTTGATCACCGGCTGCGAGACGGGATTTATTTTACGCTCAGAAAATATTGGCAGCCAAAAGAAGCCGATTTTTCGAGAACCTGAATTCTTGAAGCAAGACGCCAATATTATCAGGCTGCTCAATGGACCCTTCACCGACCCCAGTTCCATGATGGAAGCAAGCATCGGGCAAACCGCGCCGATGTTTGAAGACTGGGATGCCGATGGAATTCCGGATTTAGTGGTGGTGATTGGGCCAAACCTGCTCTTTTACAAAAACGCGGGCAGTGCCGCTCGTCCGAAATTTCTCACCCCAACAGAAATCACAGCGGATAATGGCCAACCGCTGATGAAGCATCGCAACAAACCGGCGTTGATTGATTGGAATGGCGACGGGTTACTGGACGTGATTGGACACGACGCGGGGGAAAAAAATCTTCTTCTGTTCAAACGCTATCGCGACGCGAAAACGGGCCAACTCAGATTGGCCGAAGGCATTGCGCTGACCTACACCAATGGCGCGCTCATCGTCCCCGCTGCATGGCACCGTTATGCGAAATATTTCAATGTCGGTGATTGGAACGGAAAAGGTGTCTTTGATATTTGGCTCAGCGCGTCAGATCAAATCCTCTATTTGGAAAATGTTGGAACGAATGAAAAGCCGCTATTTCTTCCACCCATCCGCTTGATGAGGGAGGGAAAGCCTATACGAATTGGCCATCATGTTTCGACTCCATTTCCGGTAGATTGGGATCGCGATGGGAAAATGGATTTACTGGTCTCGGGCGAGTCGGGGTTGTTCCATCTTTTCCGGCGGAACTATTTGGATGGGATCGACCGAAAGATCACGTATCTCCTGGAGAATTGAGGAACCCATTGGAACAACTGACCGTCAGTCTTTCCAGTTCTCCAAGATCTCATTCATTTCCGCCAGCGGGCCTTCGTGGTTCTGTTCGATCGCGAGCTGGCGAGCTCGTTCAAAAGACGTTTTCGCCGCGGCCTTTTCACCGAGCGCCAGATCACATTTGCCGATCAAAATCTGCACCACCATCCAGTCTGGCTTCTTCGCGAGCGCAATTTTAAACTCCTCGCGGGCTTCCGTGAACTTTTCGAGGTCGAAATAAGCTTTGCCGAGGCTGAAGCGGGCCAATTCGTTGGTCGGATACTGCTCCAGCAGCTTGCGGTAACGTTCGATTGTTTCGTTCATGGTCGTAAATTATAGTTTAACCCACTTCCGTGTCTCCGCCGACCGTTCGACGGCTTCCAAAACGCGTTGATTCGCGAGGCCATCTTCAAATGTTGGATGCACCGGCTTTCCCGTGGCCACGGCGTTCACAAAATCCGCGATCGTATTTACGAAGGTGTGTTCATAGCCAACGATATGTCCGGGCGGCCACCAGTTCTTTGCGTAAGGATGGGTATCGCGATCGGTTACCAGGATATCACTGAAGCCGCGCCGATGCTGTGGGGAATCGGCGCTGAAAAACTTCAATCGATTCATGTCTTCGAAGTCAAAATAAAGCGATCCCTTCTCTCCATTCACTTCAAAGGTGATGTTGTTCTTCCGACCAAAGGCAAATCGCGTCGCTTCCAGGTTCGCCAGAGCGCCGTTCTCAAATCGACCAATCCAACTCACCGCGTCGTCCACCGTCACTTTTCCTTTTTTACCCGAGGCTACAGGCTTAGGCGGCACGCTCCCCTGCTCCATCAACGGACGTTCTTTCACGAACGTCTCCATTAAACCGCACACCTCTTTGATTTCGCCCAGAAGATAGCGGCCGATATCAATGATATGCGCGTCGATGTCGCCATGTGTGCCCGAACCGGCGATCTCTTTTTGCAAGCGCCAGGTGAGCGGGAAGTTTGGATTCGCCAGCCATTCCTGCGCGTAACGGGCACGAAAATGATAAATGCGTTGGCCAAGATCACCGTTTTCGATGAGTTGTTTCGCCAGCGCGACAGCGGGAATTCGACGGTAGTTGTGGCACACCATGTTGACCACTCCCGCTTTTTGAACCGCGGTCACCATACGTTTGGCTTCGGCAACATTTCGCGCCAAGGGCTTTTCGCAGAGCACGGCTTTGCCCGCTTTCGCCGCGGCGATCGCCATTTCGGCGTGCGTATCATTCGCGGTGCAGATGTCGACGATATCAATCGCCGGATCGGCAACCATCTTGCGCCAATCCGTCTCGCCGCGTTGCCAACCCAGCAGGTCGCGCGCTTTTTCCACACCAACAGGATCTCGTCCGCAGATGGTGGTCAGTTCAACGCGTGCCGGGAGTTCAGGAAAGAATCGGTTGACCTGACGCCACGCATTCGAATGCGCCTTGCCCATGAATTTGTAACCGATTAATCCGACGCGAAGGGTCTTCATGCAGCGCGAAAGTAATGAATCGTCCGCCAAAGAAAACGATTTTCTCTTCAAACCGGAATGAATCTTTCTTCGCAGCTTTCGGCTGGCTTTGAATGAAGGAGGCTAGAGGCGACAGACTGAAAGACGTTTCCAAAGTTCAATTCTTGAACTGCTTTAACATCCTCCTATGCTCGTTGCGTGCAGGAAACCTTGCTTCCGCCTATGCAGTTACCGCCACCTCCGCGGAAAGTGCGTGGTCATGTGGGATGGGGCGTGTGGTTTTTGAGAATCTTCGTGCTGCCCCATACATGCCTTGGCATCATGATTGTGGGTATTGTCCTGTTGAGAGCTCTGACCGCGCTGTTTGGAACCGACAGAGACGCCGTGGTCACGAAAGCCGACAGGCGAACGAACAAAGGGGAAACCTTCTTCTTCGTCGAATATGCGTACCGCGTGAACGGTCACGATTATTCCAGTTCGGAATCCGTAAGTCCCTCGGTCTATGCGTTGAACGGCACTTCCGACGGCAAAGCAACCGTGCGCGTTCGCTACTTCGGAATCGACGGCGCGCACTATAGCCTGATCGTTCAAGGTATTTCCTGGTGGAAAAGCATCGGCGGCATGTTGCTGATGGCACTGTTCTGGAACGGTATCCTCTCCATTTTCCTTTATATCGCCTGGATTGACCCGATTCGTCATCGTCAGTTGATGCGCGACGGATCTGTTACAACCGGCACGATTGTCGGTCGAAATATTTCACGTGGAAAAACAGTCCGCTACTACGCCGTGGTGAGGTTTGGTGAAGATATCGAGCGACATGTTTCTATCTCGGAACAGGACTACGAAGTTGCCACCGAAGGGCGGCCGGTGACCGTCATTTATGATCCTCGAAAACCGAAGCGTGCAACGGTTTACGAATTTTCCGGCTACACCGTGGATGGTGCTGTTTCCACACCTTCGAACAAATGGAACGCGTAGAGGAGCAGCCGGAGCCCTCCAACCGGCCGACTCAATAATTCGACCGCGCCCGGTAATAGCTCGCGTTGGTCGCAGCGGAGTTCGTATAGGTAATGAGTCCTCCCACTGGAGCCGTATTGGTCGCCACTTTCGTCCAGGCCTGGAGATCGGGTGACTGCTCCAACACGTAACTCACGCCAGTAGAACCGGAGAAAGAGATACTTACTTTACCCGCGCCCAGGTTCGTTGCGCTCAGCACCGGAGAAATCGGCGAAAAAACATAGGAACGGACATAGTCCACATTCATCTTCGTGGTGCTGGTGGAACGGTTGCCGTAACCGCCCAAAGGAATTGTACCAGCCCAGTCGCCGTCCCGAACTTCAGAGCTGAGGATTAAATATTGGCTGCGTTGGGACACCGGCACCTCGGGAGGGATCGGATCTTGCACCGGGGAGTTAGTCACTCCCCACACAAAGGTTCCATCGAAGTAGAAGTTTTGAAAATTAGCCGTCCATTCGAGGGCGAACAAATGCCATCCCGTCGAAAGACTGCTCCCAACCAGTCCGCTGCCCACGGTTTTATGCGCTGTGCCGTATCCATCCCAATGGATGTTCGCGACGGCCCGATTGTGATTGAGAACGTTGTTCTGGTTTACCGACCGATGTTCGACAATATCTATTTCGGTCCCGTTCGCGTGCGGATCGCCTACGATCACCATCGTCGCCGCCGTCATCCAGAACGCCGACCATTCCCCCGGTGAGTCGTTAAAATTGATGCGCGCCTCGATATAGCCGTAGCGCGGCATATATAAATTCTCGGTGCCAATCATTCCGGTAAAGTTGGTCCCGCCTTCCGTGTAAGTCGTCAGAGTCAACGCTCCATTGGTCACAGAAACCGCACTCGCCGTGTTGAAGGAATCGTTGCGCGGTCCCGGCAGACGCTGATTCCATTTATTTGTATCCAAAGACGATCCATCGAACTCATCGCTCCAATCCAAAACATACCCGGGCGGAGCAGCACCGCGAGAAGAAACACCTATCACCAATAAGGAACCAAGCAACACGAGCAACGAGCAGGATTTCGCGCACGATTGAATGGACCGGAGCATCGCCCAAGTCTGGCGATTCAATGGAAGGTCTTCGACAAAATTCGCGCGTGTTGAAGGAAGACCTTGGCATAGAACCTGAATTTGCTTCCCGCAATTCCAGATCGAAACCTAGACACTCGAAAGCCCATTTTGCGTAAGTCATTCATAATCAACCCCAGCCAACTTTACCGCGCGCGCGGGGGATAGATTTTCGGAGGCCGGAAAAGTTCACCGTCCGCTCGAGGCACCGAAAAAGTCGCTCCCGAAATCCGTCCGCGCGCGGGCGGCAAGATTTTTACTCCCAGAAAATGTCGCCGCCCGCGCGCGGCGCCATTTCCCACGCCCGGAAAAGTCTCCCCCCGCATGACGGACGCCTTTCCTGGGAGAAAAAAGTCGTCCGCCCGCGCGCGGACGTGTCTTCCCTTCCGGGAAACGTCACTTCCACCGCGCGGAGGTCTCTTCCCTTCCCGGGAAACGCCACCTCCACCGTGCGGCGCTCTTCCGGCGCAGGGAAAATGGTTACCGCACCCTGTCGGACAACTTTCCGGAGAGAGATTTTATCGTCCCCCGCGCGCGGACCCATTTTTTGTCCGAGGAAATCGGTGCCGCGCGCTGGCGGAGAAGTTTTCCGACGTCCGGAAATGTATCCCGCGCGCGCGGGGAACTTTTCCGGGAGCCTGAAACGACGCCCGCCGTGGAGTCGATTTTTCCGCTGAGAGAAAAGCCCCACCTCCTCAGGAAGTTTTATTTTCCGAATGCCTGGGACCCGATGACGCCGTCGCTGGTCGTGCCTGCCGGGATCGCGTGCTCTCCTACCGGGCGCGATAAAAGCGGTTCGGATAATTCTTCCACTGCGAGTCAACGAAATTGGTCGAGTAGCCAACCAACACGTTTGTCCAGATCGGTTGCCAATCGACGAAATTGGCACTGGCCTCGACAACGACCGGCAGGGCGTTGGTGTTGATGAAATTGAAGCCGAAATTATTGCCCTGCACACCGGCGCCGCGCAGGAGCGGTGTCCACTTCAATTGCACCAGCGTCACCCCTCCTTCAGTAAGATACCATCCGGTATCGGGATAGTTTGTGCTCCAACCTCTCGCGCCGTAGTAGTAGGAAACCACCAGGGGTACACCATTATTTCCAAACCAAAAACTGTTGCCCCCAGGCACATCGCCCATGAACGTGACGTTCGTTAAGCTTTGACAGTTTACGAACACCTCATCCCCAAGGTACCCCAGACTAGAAGGAAGAAAAACGTCCGTCAGTAAATAGCAACCGGAAAAGGCCGAGTAATCAATCGATGTAACGTGGCTGGGAATGATCAGTTGTGTCATCGCATTGCCGGCAAACGCTTCCCCGGGAATTTGCGTAAGACCCTTTGGAATGGTAAGGCTGGTCAAAGCGTCGTACGCGAACGCCTGCAGGCCAAGGGAAGTGACACTGTCCGGCATCGTGACGCTCGTCAGGCCTTCGCAGTGGGAAAACGCTTCGTCGCTGATCGTCGTCACACCGTTTGAAATCACCACGCTGTTCAAACCAGAATACTTGAAGGCGCCGGTGCCGATCGTTTTGACGCTGCCCGGGATCGTGACGCTCGAGAGCGAGGAATAGCTAAATGAGGAGTTACCAATATTGGTAACACTGTTGGGAATGGTGATGGCGGACATTCCGCAGTAGGCAAACGCATAGTCGCCGACGCTCGTCATGCTGCTGGGGATCGTGACATTCGCTCCGAACATACTGCCATAAAAGGCATACTGACCGATGCCGGTTAAAGTGTTGGGAAAGCTAATGCTGACGAGGCTGCTGCAACTATCGAACGCATGATTCCCCACGGAGGTCACGCCCGTGGGGATCGAGATACTCGTGAGATTTCCATTGGCAAACGCGTAGTCGCCGATATTCACGACAGGATACCCGTTGATGCTGGATGGAACCGTGAGCGCAACGCCACCGCCGAGATGTCCGGTGATGGTAATGGTGTTGTTGTTCGTGGTGTAAGTATAGGGAAGTACTCCCACTGCCGGACGTCCGCCGTAAGTCGCTCCCCAACCCGCCGCGTCGGAATAATAATAAACGGTCAGGGAGGTCGCTTTGTTAAACGCGCCACTACCAAGAGTCGGAGCGTTTCCGAGAAACATCATGTTCGTGAGACCGCTACAGTTGAAAAACGCCGAATCGCCGATATTGGTCACGCTCGCAGGAATAATGAGGCTCGTCACGATGCTGCTGGCAAACGCACTCGTGCCGATACCGCCGACCGGATAACCGTTGATGAAGTCGATGATCGGTGTGCTGCCACCTGAACCATTGTAGCTGGTGATGGTGGCCACGCCATTGGCCAAGGTATAAGTATAGGGAAGACCCAACTCCACCGTTGGCTTTCCGGCGTAAGAAGTCCCCCACCCTGTTGTGGGATAGTAATAATAAATCGTCGCCGGAGCGCCGCCGAACACATTGGCCGGATCGCCGAACGTAACATTTGGATCTCCGGCGCCGGGCGCGTTCCCCAGGAACGTGACATTCGTCAATTTGCCGCAACCATAAAAGCCCGCGATGCCGAGGTAAGTGACCTTCGCGGGAATGGTGATGCTCGTTAAGTTGGAGCAGTTCACAAACGCCCCGGCGCTAATACTCGTCAAGTTCGTGGACAAAACAACATTGGTCAGGTTGGTGCAATTAGCGAAAGCTCCGTCGTAGTAATACTCAAAATAAAAACCGCCGCCACCGGGAGCAGAGTGGATGATCGTGTGCAGTGAACCATTCGCGACACTCGTGATCGTGTCGGGCATGACGAGGCTTTTTATAATGGTGTTACTGGAGAAAGCATTCAACGCGATGCTGACCACGGGATAACCGTTGATGCTCGCGGGAATTGTCACCGCATTGCTGGAACCGGTGTAACCCGTGATGGTGATCGCGCCACTGTTGGTGGTGTGAGTGAAGGAATTTTGCGCCTGCACGGTCAGCGAAAGCAATCCGAGCACGAAAGATAACAACCAAACTTTTGTCTTCATCCTGTTTTGCAGCTAATGGTTGGGGGGAAACGGAGTCCAATCACGCGCAACAAGCGCAGGATGCGTGGTTTATACGAATGCGTTGAATGAATGACAATGGAAATTTGTGCTCACGGGGCCAGGCGCATTGAGTGCACAAATGGGCGGCAGATCGCCGCCGCCCCACCATAACGAATAGGTGCGGCAACGCTTCCGCTTTGCCTTGATAATCAAAACCGTTCGCCAGAAATCGTGGGCGGATTTCTGTTTTTGGCAGGGCCATCGGACGACCGTCCTGCGCCCTGATCCGCGTCCTTTTTTTTGACAGTGCACTTCACGGCTTTCCCCCACATCGCTGTTCAAACCAGACACTTTCCAGCTTAGAAACGTGCTAACTCCCCGTTTTTGTCAGACGAAGCCTTAGCTTCTTGTAGGAGCGTCAAAACCCTGTGTCCACCGGTAGGGAAAAACCCTAATTGGCACCCACATTGCTGATGACAGAGACGCGGACATTCGTACCATCGACCAAATAACGATTTGTCTGCGAGAGCTTCCCTCACGGATTCTCGTCAGTGGTTTGATTCCCCCTCAAACGCTTAAAGCAAATGAAAATTGAGTTTAGAATAGTGGCCCTCTTAATGGTCCTGACCGCACTTTCTGCCGGTGCGTCCACGTCCTGGAAAGGAACCTCCAGCACAAGCTGGAACACCGCCGCAAACTGGACTGCTGGCGTTCCCACCGCCAGCGTCGATGCCATTATTGGTGACGCCAATTTTACAGGCTCATTCCAACCCACCATCAGCGGCACGACGGCAAAATGTTTATCTTTGACGGTGAACAGCAACGCCACCCTGACCGTCTCGAAAGGCCTGGCGGTCTCAGGGAACGTTACGATCGCCGCAGGCGGAACGATTACTCACACCGTTTCTGCAGCGATTTCACTTACAGGGAATTGGAGCAACTCGGGCACCTATTCCGGCACCAAGACAAGTTCTGCCATTACCTTTGCCGGGACGTCACAAACTTTGGGGGGGTCGTCCGTGACACCCTTTCGCGTGCTGACAATCAATGCCAGCAGCACGACCAAACTATTGGTCAATGCCACGGTAGCCAATCAGCTGACCGTTAATGGAACGTTTGATCCCAATGAAGCCAGCACTTTCACCCTGACCGGCGCGGGCAAACTCGTGGTCAATGCCAATGGAAGAATTTTGGTAAAGGCGTCCACATTTGCGGGGAACTATGGAATGAGCGGAACTATCACCATGGCGGGAACGGGTGTCGTTGATTACGGGGCCACGAACGTGAATCAGACCATCAGCCAGAGCATAACTTACGGTACCTTGAGAATCAGCGGCAGTGGAACAAAGACTCTGGGAAACAATCTGACCGCACTAAACTCGACTGCAACAAACGCCGGAAATATTTACGTCGCTTCTGGCATCCTGGATCTGGGAGGGTTCACAGCAAATCGCGGAACGACCACTGCCGGCGGAACGTTTACGGTCGCAGCGGGAGCCACTTTACGGATTCCATCGACGGGAACGTTTCCTTCCAATTTCGCATCGCACGCTCTCGATACCACGAGCAATGTGGAATATAGCGGCACAAGCCAGACTGTCTCGAGCGAGACCTACGGTAACCTGATTCTCGGCAACAGCAGCGGATCCGTGACCAAAACGATGCCGACAAATTCGATCACGGTTGCGGGCAATTTGATCGCGACGAATGGAGCCGGAACAGCACTCGGATTTGCCGCAGGTGCTTCGATTACTGTCAACGGCAGCATCACTCTTGGAACAGGAGTAACGTTCAACGGTGGATCATCCACCCATTCCTTCGGTGTCAACTGGACCAACGCTGGAATTTACACCGGCAGCAGCAGCACCATGACCTTCAATGGCGCGAACGCGATCGTCGCCGGCACCGGGACCAACAATTTCTTCAACGTGCTGGTACCACGCAGTGGCATAACGATTGCCAGCAACACATCCCTTACGATCAGCGGCGATCTCACCGCCAGTGGCGTGGGTTACTTTACTCACCAGACAGGCGGGACGGGAGCCATCACTTTGAGCGGCACTTCGAAGTCCGTGTCGGGTCCGTTTATTTTCAACAATTTGATCGTCAGTGGAACGATCACCGCGGCGAGTTCGTTTACGATTGCCGGGAACCTGGCTGTATCTGGCACCTTGAGCACGAGTGCAGGCACGTTGGCATTTACGGGTTCAGGAAAAACCATCAGCGGAAATGGCTCAATCAGTTTCAGAGGTCTGGATATTTCCGGAACCCTTTCGACCACCAACAATTTTTCTGTCGCCGGGGATCTTTCCGTCGCAACCACGGGGAGTTTCTCCGCGACAGCCGGGACGGCGACGTTTAACGGGACCACGGCGCTTTCAGGCACCGCCAATCTCAATAACGTCACTTTGAATGGAACGAAGTTGCAGTTGACGACGGATTCTGTTCTCGGGATTGCGGGAGCTTTCACCATCACGAGCGGAAGTTTCGATACAACCACCATTGACCGAAATACCGTCAACTACAACGGCTCCGGTTCTCAAAACATTACTGCCACGACCTATAACCTTTTGAACGTAAGTGGGAGCGGAACCAAAACGGCAGTGGGAGATTTTACGGTAAACCGGGGTCTAACCATCGCTTCCGGATCCACTCTCAACGGTGGTTCGGGGACACATACAATTTATCGGAATTTTGTAAACAACGGTACTTTCACAGCTGGGACCAGCACTGTGCAATTTGCCGGAACACTTGATTCCACCATTTCAGGTGCGACCACGTTCAACTCCCTAACAGTGAACAAAACCGGAGCGATAGTCACTCTCGCGGCAAACGTCACCGCAGCGAACCTCAATGTTGCGTCAGGTCAGGTCCAAACCAGCACCAATGCCGTCATAGTCACTTCGAACCGGACGGGCAACGGCACCATTCTGGGGACAATCACCCGCACTCACACATTTCTACCCTTTGTCGCCTATGCTTTCGAAGGACCAGACAACACGATCACGTTTTCCACTCTTTTAGGAATCTCGTCCATCTCCGTGACCACCACAGTGGGAGCGGTGACCGATTTTCCATTCGGCGCGTCCGTCAACCGGCAATTTAACGTCAGCGTCACTGCTGGCGCAGTTTATACGGGCACATGGCGGATGCATTATGAAGATTCCGAGTTGAATGGTAACAACGAATCGACGATCCAGCTGTGGCGAAATAACTCTTCGTGGGGAGCGATTGGCAAAAGTTCCAACAGTTCAACTTCGAACTGGGTGGAGTATAACGGCATTTCCAGCAACCTTTCCGGTCGTTGGACGTTGTCCGATGTGGTGAATGTCGTCCGCTGGAACGGTTCAACCAGCACGGCGTGGGAAACGGCAGCAAACTGGAGCTCGGTGCAAGGGAGTCCTTCCCTGCCCCCCTCCAACACGGACATTGTAGAACTGGGCACAACCAACTTCATCAATCATCCGACGATCAATACCAACGCTCGGGTAAAATCCATTTCCTTTGGAAGCGCCCAGGCTTTAACCCTGACCTTGGGCGGTGGATCTTTAACCACGGATGGAAATATTCTTGGTAGTTGGACAAACTCTGCGAGTCATACCATCACAGTTGGTTCTCAGACTCTCCGCGTCGGTGGTGACTTAGGACTGAGCGACAGCACCAATAATCATTCGGTCAATGTTTCAGCTTCGACCGGTTCTATTTTCGTGACGAACAACCTGACTCTATCCGGCAATGCGTCGCTTGCCTTCAGCGGAGCCGGCCGTCTGGAAATCGGAGGAAACTTTAACTATAGCGCAGCCACCTTCACGGCAGGAAGTGGGACCGTTGTTTACAATGGTTCCAGCGGACAGATCGTTGCTCCAGTGACCTATCGCGACCTGACGATCAACAAAGCGTCCGGTGTTGCTACACTTAGCCAGGCAGCCACGGTCACCGGAAACATGCTCATTACGAACAGTGGAACGTTACTGCACACGGTAGCCATCAACGTTTCCAGCAACTTCAACCTGGCTTCTGGAGCCTCGCTCGTTTCTCAATCTGCCAACGCCATCATCACCGTCGGAGGCAACTGGACTTGCAACGGAACATTCGACCCCGGCCCGGCTGAAGTGAATTTTAGTGGAACTGCCAGCCAGACGATTGGAGGTTCAACCTTTTCGGGACTGCGGATCAACAAAACGGCCGGGACTGCGACCGTGGCGGGCAATCTCGTGATTAATAATTACGTGATCCTGACAAACGGGACATTGGATATGGGAACGTTTACGGTCAATCGCAGCGCGGTTGGGGGAAGCCTCACATTGAGCACAAACACCACCCTTCGCACCGCCACCAATTTCCCCGGCAACTTCGTCACTCGAACCCTCGCCGCGAATAGCACGGTGGAATATTATGGTTCCTCCACACAAAATGTTTCAGGCGAAACGTACGGTTACCTCATCTTCTCGAACGGCGGAAGCAATGCGAAGGTGCTGACCGCAGCCACCTCTGTTCAAAGTGACCTCTTGATCAATAGCAACAGCACGTTCAGCGGCGGTTCTTATTTGATTTCGCTTTCGGGCAACTGGACCAATAACGGAACGTTTCAACCTGGCAACAGCACGGTTAAACTGGAAGGCCTTGGAAAAACATTCAGCGGCAACACAACGGTCAGCAATCTGACGATTTCGGGAAGCTATACCGTCCCCGGAAACGAAATCTATATCATGGGAAATCTCACGGTTCTCGGCAGTCTGGACTTCGGCAGCGGATCAGTAACTCTCGACGGCAATCTTCTCAACTCTGGTTCGCTGAGCAGCAGCGGCATTTCGACTTTTACCGGCACACGTGTCCAAACGATTCAGTTGCTGGGTGCCCTGGTGACAACCTCAAGCGGAGTCATCAATTTCAATGGCAGCGTCGCTCCTGTTCTCAGCTCTACCACACCGCCTCAATTTTTTAACCTGAACATCAACAACACCGCCGGCATTACGCCCAGCGTGGGTTGGACCGTGTTCGGTACTTGCACTATCGGTTCCGGGGCAACATTTAATGGCGGAACAGTTACTCATACCTTTTTCGGTTCTGTAACGAACAACGGAACGATTACAAGCAGCGGCATACTCGACTTTCAACCGAGCAGTGCAAAGACGTTGGCAATGGGTTCCTCGTTTTCCAGCAGCGGAACCGTCCGATTCGGCGGCACCGGGCAACTCACACTTGCTGGTGGCGCAGGAATTTTCAACACCGTGCAAATCGCCAACAAGCACGCCGTTGGCATCACGGCCAATACCAACTGGAATCTGAGCGGCGATCTGGTGGTGAGTGCTGGCAGTTTGTTCAATGCCGGCACTTCTTTGACTCATACACTCAGTGGCAATTTCGTCGCAGACGGCACGTTCGATGGCCAGACCTCCACCGTGGCTTTGAATGGAACAACGGAAATCAGCGGCAACAGTAGCCCAACTTTTTACAATTTGTTGGTCTCGGGCACTGCCACGGCGATCGCAGACTTTGATATCGCCGGGAATTTTATCGACAACGGCTCTTTTGATTCGACTGGCGTGGACGTGGAGTTCGTGGGCAGCAATCCTTCCACGCTCTCCGGCACGGCTGCTCCCTTGCCTATCGATTCACTGGTCATTTCCAAAACCGCGGCAACCGCCACCCTCGCCACAAATGTGACTATCACGAGCGGTTTGACGGTAAATTCTGGAACTCTCGATGCATCCATCTTCTCCATCGCCAATGGAGGGACCGCGGCCCTCACCTTGAACGCCGGTGGAACTCTCAAAATTGGGGGAACCAATACATTACCGAGCTTCAGCAGTTATTCCGTAGATGCGGCGAGCACGGTGGAATACTCCGGGACCGGAAGCCAAACGATCGCAATTCAAAACTATGGCAACTTAACCAGTAGTTCTTCTGGCGCGCGCATTCTTCCTCCAGGTACCGTCGGCATTGCCGGAACATTCACTCCAGGAACGAACAGTTACACCACGACGGGAAACACGGTAAGTTTCAACGGTTCCAGCGGGCAAACAATTGCGGCCTTCAATTACAATAACCTCACCAGCACCGGCACAGGAAACCGGACCCTTGCCTCGAGCGGGACGATTGGAGTTGCAGGAACCTTTACACCCGGAACGAATAGCTACACCGTTACCGGCAGCACCGTAAATTTCAGTGGATCATCCCAGGCTGTCCCGCAGTTTGCTTTCAATCATTTGACGCTCAGTGGCGGATCTAAAACACTCGCCACAACCGTGACCGTCAACGGCAATCTCGCCAACAGCGTAACGAACTCCGGCGCCGGCAAAATACTGTTGTCGGGGGGGGCAACTGAACACGCTCTTTCCGGCTCCGGGACTTATGGCGACCTTGAACTGGACGATGCGAATGGTGCGGCATTGAGTCTGACCAATCTAACCCTTAACGGTTCACTGATCCTGACGACCGGTCGGTTAACCACCAGCACCAATAAGGTAGTGATCAATTCCTCCGGAAGTGTCGTGCGTACCAACGGTCTCGTCCTTGGGTTCCTGCAAAAAAATGTTACAACTGGAACTAACCTGGCGCGGACGTTCGAAGTTGGAACCACCAACGGTTACGCTCCTGTCACTTTAATCTTCGGCAATGTGACCGTGGCAGGCAATGTGACCGCGGCAGCGATTTCAGGCGATCATCCTTCTATCGGTTCCTCGACATTATTTTCCAACAAAAGCGTAAACCTCTATTGGAACGTCGCGAAGGACGCTTCGCTGGCTTTCAATACCAATCACGCCCTTTTCAATTTTACCAGCAGCGACCTCGACACCAACACCACACCATCGAAGTTAAAGATTGGCCGCTATAACTCTTCCACGTGGACCTATCCAACCATTGGAACATTAACCACGACAAATGCTCAAGCGACTGGCTTAACCAACTTTGGCGACTTCCAGCTCGCGGAAAACGCAAATACGGCCCCCACTCTTTCGAATATTGGTACATTAGGAGGGGCAACAGAGGACACCGCGTTCACTATTAATTATACGAGTGTTCTCAGCGCCTCCGATGCCGCAGACGTAGACTCGGATCCCATTTCATTCAGAATAGAAACCGTCAATTCAGGAACATTGACGAAGGGGGGAAATCCAGTGGTTCCGGGAACAACATTGCTTTCGACGAATGAATCGCTGGTCTGGACGCCTAATGCCAACGCCAACGGCGTAATTGCTGCCTTTGCGGTCAAGGCCTATGACGGAACAGCGGTTTCAACAAATACCGTGCAGGTCTCAGTCAACGTTGCCGCGGTAAACGACGCGCCGCTCCTGACGATGGCTTCCAACGAAACCATCAATGAAGGAACGACTCTGATAGCGACCAATACCGCCACGGATGTGGAAGGTAACACCCTGACATTCAGCCTGGCTTCTGCGCCAAGTGGCATGTCCATCAATTCCAGCAGTGGCGTCATCACCTGGACTCCAACAGAAGCTCAAGGTCCCAGCACCAATACAGTTTCCGTCAGCGTCACGGACAATGGTTCTCCAAACCTGAGTGTTACCAACAGCTTCACGGTTACTGTCAACGAAGTGAACACAGCGCCAGTCCTGACAGTCCCCGGAAATCAAACAATTGGTGAGCTGAATACTCTTACGGTAACAAATTCTGCCGTCGACTCGGATATTCCGCTCAACACTTTAACCTTTGCCCTTGTTTCCGCACCGAGTGGCATGTCCATTAGCTCCAGCAGCGGTGTCATCACCTGGACTCCGACCGAAGCTCAAGGTCCCAGCACGAACACGGTTTCCGTCAGCGTCACTGACAACGGTTCACCCAACCTGAGTGTTACCAACAGTTTCACAGTTACAGTGAACGAGGTTAACTCGGCACCACTCCTCACCGTTCCGGGTAACCAAACAATCAACGAACTCACTACGTTAACGGTTACCAATTCCGCTAGCGATGCGGATTCTCCAGCGAATGCGTTAACCTTTGCTCTAGTTTCCGCTCCGACCGGTATGTCCATCAATTCCAGCAGCGGTGTCATCACTTGGACTCCGACCGAAGCTCAAGGTCCCAGCACCAATACAGTTTCCGTCAGTGTCACTGACAATGGTTCACCCAACCTGAGTGTTACGAACATTTTTGTCGTGACCGTTACTGACGTCAACATCGCGCCGGTCCTTACCGTTCCAGGAAATCAAATGGTTAACGAATTGACCACGTTAACAGTTACCAATACCGCTAACGATGCCGACAACGACAATCTCACCTTTGCTTTGGTTTCTGCGCCTACCGGGATGTCCATCAACTCCAACAGTGGCGTGATCACCTGGACACCAACGGAAGCTCAGGGGCCAGGCACGAATGTAATCAGCGTAAGTGTTACCGACGATGGTGTTCCGGCGCTGAGTGTTACCAACAGCTTTACCGTAGTAGTAAACGAAGTTAATGCAGCCCCCATCCAGACTGCCCCGGCAAACCAAACCATCGATGAGTTTGCCACGCTGTCCGTGACCAATTCGGCCACGGACAGCGATACGCCGGCCAATGCGTTGACCTTTGCCCTTGTGTCAGCTCCATCTGGTGTATCGATCGATAGCAATAGTGGTGTCATCACCTGGACTCCTACGGAAGCACAGGGGCCAAGCACAAATCTCATCTACGTGAAAGTAACCGACGATGGCTCACCCGCATTGAGCACGACTAATTCTTTCACAGTGACAGTCTCGGAAGTGAACAGTGCCCCGGTTCTCAACGTGTCCGCCAACCAGACCATTGATGAATTGACTACGCTCACGGTCACCAACACGGCGAGCGACACAGATCTTCCTGCAAACACGCTGACCTTCAATCTCGTTTCTGCTCCAAGCGGGATGTCCATCAACAGCAGCAGCGGTGTCATCACCTGGACGCCGACAGGCGCCCAAGGCCCAGGCACGAATACAATCCTGGTCAGCGTGACAGACAACGGATCCCCTGCCCTCAGCGTTACGAACAGTTTCAACGTTGTGGTGAATGATGTCACGAATTCCACGGTTAATCAGGCTCCGAGCTTTACGAAAGGCTCAGATGTGTTGGTTGATTCGATCACACGTCAAATCATAATTACCAACTGGGCCACTAACATTCGCAGCGGACCAACCAATGAGGCCGTCCAACAGGTAACGTTTATTGTGACGAACGACAACGCCGCCTCGTTCGTTCAACAACCAGGCATTTCCACAAACGGGACGTTGAGCTTTGAAATCGCGACGTCCGTTACGAATCTGTTGGCCACTGTCTCCGTCCAATTGATCGATGACGGGGGCACTGCTAATGGCGGCACCAATGTGAGCGCCGTACAAACATTCCGCATTACACTTTCAGAACTGTTTGGAAAAACTTCGGAATACGTCTCAGGCCAAGGACCCACCGGCATTTGGCTCGGCAATCTTCGCGGAACAAAGCCAGCGCATTACCGCGACATGGTTGTGGCCAACTATTTGGATAATTCGGTGACGGTCCGTTTCTGCAACGACGACGGAACATTCACTTCGCCCACGACCCTTTCAGTCGGACGAAATCCACAAGGAGTGATCAGCGGCGATTTCAATCAGGACGGTTTCGAAGATATTGTCACGGCGAACTCCGGCACCAACACGGTCAGCGTCCTCATGAATAATATCGACCGGACGTTTGCGACCGCCAAGACGTTCGTCGTCGGCACCACGACGAATCCACAACCCGTGAGCGTGATGGTTGGTTATTTCGATTCCGACACCAAAGCCGATATTGCCGTCGCAAATTATAATGAGAATTCCGTCAGCATCCTGAAAGGACTCGGCAACGGCGTTTTCAGCTCGCCAACGAATTACACGGTGGGTGCTGGCCCGTCGTCCATTTGGATGGGAGATTACAACAGCGATGGCAAAGCAGACTTAATTACGGCCAACAAAAATGCCAACACGGTCAGCGTCCTTCCTGGTGTCGGCAATGGAACGTTTGGCGCGGCGCAGACGATTACATTAGCCGGGACGCCCCAGCCGATCTTCGCCTCCTCCACGGACCTGACAGGTGATGGCAAGCTCGACATTGTCACCGCCAACTATGGTGCGAATACCATCAGCATCCTGGTTCAGCAAAGTAACGGAAGCTTTTTGGAAACCACCAACTATGCGGTGGGAACAAATCCCCGTAGCGTTCTTTTGCGGGACTTGAATCATGACGGTTACGTCGACATTGCGACGGCTAACAGCGGCAGTGATTCCGTCAGTATCCTTTTGAACAATGGGAATGGCACGTTCAAGGAAACGCGTGAAGTTGCAGTCGGGCGTGATCCTAGAATGATTGTGGGCAGTAATTTCAATGATGACGAAGCCACGGACCTCGCGGTGACCGATTACCTCGATAACAAAGTGTCGATTTTCGTCTATGAAGCACCGCTCGCTTACAGTGTCACTGCCACGCTTAATGAAGACACCCCGACTGTTGTGCCCGTGCGCACGGCAATGAGTGGTGCGACCTTCGTCAGTTATTTCATTGTTGATGCGCCGACCAACGGCGTCATCAACAATACCGGCACCAACGTAATCTACACACCAACTCAAGATTTCTTCGGCAAAGATAATTTCACCTATTTCGCTCGATACGAAAACAACGGTGTCATTGTGGATTCCGCTAAAGCCACCGTTGCTTTGACGATCAATGCGGTGAACGACCCGCCCAGTTTCACCCTCAGCACTAATTTGGTAACCGTCTTGCAAGGTGCGTCCGCCGTTACCATTTCAAACTTCGCCTCAAACATCAGCGTCGGCCCGGTGAATGAAACAAATCAAAGCATTACCTTTGTCCTGACCGTCACCAATCAAACGTTTACGACCAAGCCGACAATTTCGACCAATGGTGTGTTGAAGTTCCAGGCAGCGACGACGGCAGTTGGCGATGCGCTTGTCCAAGTGGTTTTACAAGACAACGCCTACACTGCGAACGGTGGAACCAATCGTTCTACTGCCCAGACGTTCATTATTCGGATCGTTCCTAATCTGATCATTCCATTGAAGGGAACTTACAATGGCTTGTTCTATGAAACGGCCGAAGTGCGCGCCGTCAGTTCCGGTTCGTTCAATTTCACCATGACTGACAAAGGAGCTTATAGCGGATCTTTAGCAAGTGCCGGTCTGACTTATCCATTGAAAGGACAGGTTAACAACAATGGTTTTGCCACACAAACCACCACCAATGGCAGCCGTGTTCTCACCTTGAACTTGCAGATGGACCTCTCGAATCATTCAGATCAGGTGATCGGAACCGTTTCTGATGGATCATGGACTGCCGCTCTTTTGGGCGACCGGGCTACCTATAACGCGACCACGAATCCGGCGCCTCAATTTGGCAGCTACACCGTTCTTTTCCCTGGCACGAATTTGCCTTCAGCAGATCCAGGCGACGGCTATGGATTGATGACGGTGACCACGGCCGGTGTTGCGACCTTGAGCGGCGTGCTCGCCGATGGCACCAGTATTTCGCGATCAACGTCTCTTTCCAAAAATGGCGCAATGCCTGTTTATGTTTCTCTTTATGGTGGCAAAGGTGCGCTGGTGAGCTGGCTTACCCTGACGAATGCCCTGACCAACAGTGTCTTTGGCGATGGCGTTTGGATCAAGGGAGGTGGTGTCTCTGGGAAAGTGTACTCAGCCGGATTCACCAATGAGTTCACGACCAGTGGTTCCATTTATCAAATATCCACAAACGGAATGCCGCTCAATCTGACGAATGCCATGGTGATATTTGCTGGAGGCAATATCGCTCCTAGCATTACAAACCAGATCATCTTTTCTCCGAATTACATTACGCCTGTCGCTGGCCAAACGAATGGCCTGATCATTACGAATGTAGCGAAAACAGGTTTCGTGAGCGGCAGCTTCCTCAAGCCGGGCACGACGACACGCCTCGGATTCAAAGGTGTAATGCTCCAACAACAGAACATGGCGAGCGGTTTCTTTATTGGCACGAACCAAAGCGGTTCCTTCAAATTGCAGGCGCCCTAATTGGTCGCATCGGAAGGACAAAGCTCCGACGGTCCCAAAGAGGACCACGGAACGCGGCCTTCTGAAAAGCCACTGAACCGCAGCCACTTGCAGTCCTTTGTTCCCAGCGTACGTTTCTCCGAGGTGCACGATGGAAAAGATCACTTACGCTTCGCTGACATCCCTGGGTGAGGAATTCCATTCGCAGTTCGACGCTGCGTTGTCGCAGCTCACTGCCAAATCGCCCGCCACTTATCCGTTGTTGATCGGAGGCAAAGCCAAGAAAACCAAACGGACTTTTCCCAATTGTTCTCCTGCAGATACACGAACTGTTCTCAACGAATTCCAATGCGGCACCTCGGCCGACGTTGCGCAAGCGATTCAAGTCGCAAAAAAAACTTTTCCAATTTGGCGCGATCTTGGCTGGAAGAAACGGGCGGAGTTGTTGCGGAAGGCGGCTGAGCTTATGCGTCAGCAACAGTTCGAACTCGCTGCCATCATGACTTTGGAAGTTGGGAAAAACCGTTTCGAGGCGATTGCCGAGGTCTCCGAAGCGATTGATCTTATTTCCTATTACGTGAAACAGATGGAAGACCATGGCGGCTTCGAAATCCCCCTGGTCACCCAGGGACTGGAACAAACAAAGAGTGTGCTTAAACCTTACGGCGTCTGGGCCGTGGTTTCTCCATTCAATTTCCCACTTGCCCTGGCCACCGGAATGGCGGCAGCGGCGTTGGTGGCAGGCAACACCGTTGTCTTCAAGCCAGCGAGCGACACCCCGTGGTCGGGATTTCGACTCGCAGAAATTTTTCAGGAAGCCGATTTGCCGAACGGCATCTTCAATTTCATAACCGGACCGGGCAGCGATGTCGGCGAAGCGCTTTTGAAAAACAACGAACTCGACGGCCTCGTCTTTACCGGCTCGCGCGAAATAGGAATGAAAGTTCTGCGCGAATTCGGTGGTGATGTTCCCAAGCCGCGCATCACCGAGATGGGTGGAAAAAACGCCGCCATCGTCATGCAATCCGCCCATCTCGAAGATGCTGCCGAAGGAATCGTTCGTTCCGCCTTTGGCATGGGCGGACAGAAATGTTCCGCGTGCTCCCGTCTTTACGCTCACGCCAAGATCTATCCTACTCTAATCAACTTGATCGTGGAGAAAACAAAGCGGCTCCAAATCGGAGATCCCGCCAAACGCGAAACGTTCCTTGGTCCATTGATCAACGAAAAAGCATTGAACACCTACGAGGAGGCTGTGCGTGCCGGTCGACGCGAGGGCCGAGTTGTCCATGGTGGCAATGTTTTGCGAACGGGCAAGTTCATCCACGGCTACTTTGTTGAACCAACGATGATTGAAGAGTTGCCGAAAAATTCCCGACTGTTTCATGATGAATTCTTTTCGCCGATTCTTTCGGTGGCTCGAGTCCGTTCGTTGGATGAAGCATTGAGCCTTGCCAACGATTCCGATTACGCCCTCACCGCCGGTATTTTCACCGACAACCTGCAGGAACAGCAACGTTTCTTCAACGAGATCGAAGCCGGAGTCGCCTATTGCAATCGCCGTGGCGGCGCAACGACGGGCGCCTGGCCGGGCGTGCAGTCGTTTGGCGGATGGAAAGCGTCGGGATCGAGTGGCAAAAATGCCTTGGGGCCGCATTATGTTGCCCAGTTCATGCGCGAACAAAGTCAGACAATGGCTTTTAAAAAGTGATCGAACAGACACGTGTGAAACCTAAGTCCCTTCCGGTCCAAACTTAAAACGTGGCATCCTCGATTTTGGAACTGTCGGCGCAACTTATTGAAAATCAACGTCTGCCAAACGTCCATTACGCGAATAACGTCACTTTTTGCCGGTAAAATGTCAGCTCGTGCGCTTGCGGAACTCTTTTTTCCGGAAAAAGGAAGGTAATACGCGTACCACCTCGCGTTTTATCGGCAAAAGTCATCCAGTACGCGTAAGATGCCTCTCTGTACGGGCGAAAATGGTTCCTTACGCTTACCGGACAACTTTTGCCGCCAAAATTCCGACCTTCTGCGCGCGGAAGAACTTTTTTTTCGGCAATACTGACGGATCGCATGTCCCCAGTTTTTTCGGACAAAACTGATGAGTCAATGGTATTGCCCCAAGCTTTCTCCACCCCAATCGCAGTTTTCTCGCAACTAATCTAATTTCCCATTGTTACTATTCCATCCATGACGGAACCCGATCATCTTCGCAAAGCGAATCAGCTCCGTTTCTATTTTGCGGTGATCGCCCTGATGATCTTGGGCGTTAGCATTGTTGGCTTGAAAAAATTTCTCGATTGGCGCTCCGAAGAAAAACAACAGAATACCCGAGAATCAGGCTCTTTTGCGCGAGGGACCGCCGTGCCGGACCCACCGGACGAGGCCGCCGCAACCTCGGCACTCAAACAACGGCTGGCGGCGGTGCGACAACGTACCCCGTCCAGCACCATTTCCGAAAGCAACGCCACTCCGAACACGACCGCCAATTCAACCGGTCCCGCAAGGGAAATATCGCCGACCAGGGAACCAACCCATCTCGACCCCACCCCTTCAAATGAACCGATTGGAAACATCTCGACCAATCGGCCCGGCATCCGGGGAATTATTTCGCTTCTGGGCAATCCGCCTCCGGAAAAAATCATCGAACCTTTGCGGAACGATCCTGTTTGCGGGAAAGGACTGACGAATGTCCCCATGACGAGATTTTATCTGGTCTCGACGAATGGAGGTCTGGCGAACGTTTTTGTATACGTCAAGCGAAGGGCGAACAATCGACCGATGAATTTATCCCTTCAAGAGCGATCCCTCCTCGTGGACCAGGTGAATTGTCTCTACGAACCATTTGTCCTTGGCGCAACCGTCGATCAACCGATTCAATTTCGAAACTCAGACAGCGTCATCCACAACGTCCATGCGACGCCGAAGTTGAATTCAGAATTTAACTTTGCCGAACCGACCAAAGGCATGACGGTCACCAAACGTTTCGCCCACGAAGAACTGATGATCCGCATCAAGTGCGACATTCATCCCTGGATGTTCTCATATATCAATGTGATTGAGCATCCTTACTTCGCGGTGACGGATGCCAACGGTTACTTTGAAATCAACGGTCTGCCCGACGGTGAATACGTTATCGAAGCCGTCCATCAGAAGGCTGGAACGCAGACGGCTTCAGTCAAAGTGGACCGCCAAACCACGCCTACGCTGACAAGACTTTCACTGGTCGTACCGCAAAATTAGAAAGAAGCGCGGCGTTCAAGGCGGGCATGCGGAACAATTAGCCTCATTCAACCCGTTCTAAATCATCTTCTCCAGCTCACGATGATTTACTTTGCCGGTGCCGAGCTTGGGAATCTCGCGAACGGTTCTGATCTCGCGCGGAACACAAAGATTGCTCAGACCTTTCGCTTTGATAGCTCCGCGAATTTCCTCGAGCGTCAATCTCGTTTCATTGCTGACGGCAATTAATTTTTCACCTTTGTCTTCATCGGGCCTGGCGATTACCGCAACCTGACAGCGGAGTCCATACTGTGGAAAAGCTCCAGCCAATGCATCTTCCACGGCGGATAGACTCACCATTTCACCGCTGACCTTCGCGAACCGCTTCATGCGACCTTTGATGGAAACGAATCCGTTGCTGTCGATTTCCGCTATGTCTCCCGTGTCGTACCAACCCTCAAGCGCCTTGAATTTGTCGTTCGCCTCCTTGTTCAGATAACCCTTCATGATATTGGGACCGCGCACAAAAAGGCGTCCCCCCTTCTCCACACCTTCGATCGCTTCCGTCTTCCATTCGACGCCCGGCAATAATTTGCCGGCGCTGCCGTGGCGAGGATCCAACGGGGTGTTCACGCTTACACAAGGACTGCATTCCGTCGCGCCGTAACCTTCCAGAATGCGCACTCCAAATTTCTGCGCCCACAGCGACGCCGTGGCTTCCTGCAATTTTTCCGCACCGGCAAACATGTAACGCAAACTGCGGAAATCGTAAGGATGCGCTTTGCGGGCATATCCGTTCAAAAACGTATTGGTCCCCAGCATAATCGTGCAGTCGTAGTCGTAGAAAATCGTCGGGACCACGCGATAATGCAGCGGTGATGGGTAGATCACGACGCTCATGCCGCGCACAAGAGGAAGCAACGTGCCGACACTCAGGCCAAAACTATGAAACAACGGCAACGCATTGAACAAACGATCGCTGTCGACCATGTCTGTCACCGCGAGCATCTGACGAATATTGGCGAGAAGATTCGAATGTGTCAGTTCAACGCCTTTCGGCACGCCTTCCGAACCGCTGGTGAAAAGAATGACCGCTGTTTGCGATGGAGCAGATCGGACGCGCATCGCGGAAGCAAAATTGCATTTCACACGCAGCAGCGCACCCAGTTTGTCTCTGCCTGAAACCTGCGCCCGCAAGTCTTCCACATAGATCATCTGCACACCACAATCCGTGAACGGCTGAACATTCAGCTTCGCGCGTTCAACAAACAAGCGGGAAGTCACGATTTGCTTCAGTCCCGCCAATTGCGTGCAGGCCAACATAGTTGCGGTGCCGGTGGAGTAATTAAGGATCGCAGGCACTTTGCCATGGAACCAGAGACCAAGAAGCGACACCGGAAGCGCATTCACGTTCGGCAACAAAATTCCGACACGCTCAGTGTCAGAAGCCAACGCCGCGGCAAGCTTTTGTCCCAAAACATCCGCGGCAACAATGAGCCGTTGATAGGAGAGCTTTTGCAAAGTGGCGTCTTCGATCGCCATTTTCTTGCTGTAGATCTTTGCCGTCGCAAGCACCGCCTCCGGGATTGTTTTCGCACCAAACGTCATTTCGACTTCGAACTGCTGGCGGATCAATGTGTCACGCAACCAGTTCGTCAGCGTCGCCCGCGCGACGGTCGTGCTGACGTCGTGTGGAATCGGCGGCGTGATCAATTCACTGAAGTGCGCTGTCACCTGCGGAAACCATTGTTTGAAATTCGGATTCGGGGAGAGCGTCATCCGATTGATTCCGCGGAGATAACAGGTAATGACTTTCGCGTGTGTTTTGAAAAGGAGGAAACCGGTGCCGTCGAAAATTTTCATCAGCGAGCCGGTTCGACTCAGCCGACCTTCCGCAAAAAGCACGAGCCTTCCCCCACCCTGCAAATATTCGGCCATGCGCTTCACGGCGTAAGGAGAGGTCGTTTCGATCGGAAACGTCCGCTTGTTCACCATGATCATGCGGTGCAACCAACTCGTTTGCGCGGTGGTGCTCGACGTGACAAATTTCCAATCGTCGTCGAGGCAGACGATAAGAAAAAGCCAATCGAACCACGACGCGTGATTCGGCAACAGCAGAACAGGCCCGGGCGCCGTCAGTGCCGCAGTGTTGTAGGCACGAAACCGGAACAACAAACGGACAAGAATACGAAAAAAGGTTTTCATGTTTTCTGTTGGTGCGTACGCTTAAAAAGCCATTTAACAATGGCTAACCACAAAATAAAGCCAGCGGTGACTGCCACGCTCAACGGCGCCAGCCAGCGATCGATGGGAAGACGACCCGGCTTACGAAGGGGCATCAGCTGCTGAAGAATTTCACCCTCACCCGGAAAGGGTGCGGAAGCAGTTACGTTACCCTCCGCCCAGACGGCCTGAGAAATACCAGAACTGCATAGCCGGAAAACCGGAATGCCATATTCAGAGGCGCGCATCGGCGCGACTCGTCCATGCAACTTATGTTGATATTCCCCCCAATCCATCACGTCCATCGTGGGAACAATCAACAACTGGGCACCCAACGAAACTAAATTATCCACGACACGCCGATAACTTAGGTCATAACAAATGCAGATACCGATCTTGCCCCACGGAGAGTTCCACAGCTCCTGCTTCGGAGCAGGCAGGCCATCTTTGAAGAATTGGATGGGAACACTTTTAACCTGTTTAAAAACGAATTCACCATCCGGACCAATCACAAAAGCGGTATTGTAAAATTGATTACCGTCAGGCAGCGGGTCTCTTCCCCCAGCAACCAGATACGTTTTGTGATCTCGACACCATTGCCGAAAAAATTTGGTAGGTTGATCACTAAAGGCGTATTCACTGAGAACATAGATGTCAGTCTTCGGAAATCTTTCACGCGTCCGCTCGAGCGCTGTCAAGATGTCATCATCTTTAAACTCCAGCTGAATTCCCGCGATACGCACGTTTTCACCAGGTGAGTAAGGCTCCGGAAAATTCGGAACGAACGTTGTCGCCACAACCAGGCTCCAGCAAAAAACCCCAGCGAACATCACGCGACGACTACGCTGTGAGACGAGGACGGCAATGGCGGCTACAAGAAAACCGATGCCATAAATGCCAAAAGCACCAAAGAAAGGTCCATGTTTAAGACTTGAGAAGAAATAACCAATACTCAGCCACGAGAAACGAAGGTAATAGAGTTCACTGCGAAAATATTCCAGCGCCATCCAGAGGAATGGCGTTAGAAGCGCGACACGCAGCGGGGAAAGGTTTTGTCGTGCCAAACGAACCAGCAACAAGAACAGCGCCGGCCAAAACGCCAGAATCAGCCACAGTGGAATTGCCGCCCCACGAAAGATTTTCCAAAAGAAACTCAACTGCGGTGCATAGATGCAGAAGCCGACAAACATCCCAAGATAAAAAACCTGCCGAGCACTACGAAGATTCGCCAATTGCAAAAAGCAGACCAGGAAACCAACGACCAACCACGCAGCCTCGGGGATGGTAAATGCGACATGGAATAAAACGATCGCGGCCAGCCCAAACAAAATCCCTCTCTTGGAGGAGAGATGAGTGTTGTCAACTGTGGCCAATGGATTCATCGGGCTTAAGCTTTAACTTCAGACTTTTGGTTCGCGATGGTCGTTTCGCGTTCGGGAATTTTCAATAAGCACATGGCAATCACGACGACTGCAGCGAGTCCGAGAAAGATTGCCTGTGGTCCAAGGTCAACTTCGATGCCGACGACCACCAATCCTCCCCCCGCAACCATGGCGAGGTTTTCGATGAAGTTTTGGGTGGCAATTGTTTTACCCAGTTTATCGTGCGGACTCTCGGCTTGAAGCGCCGCGTTGAGTGGAATCAGGAACAAACCGGCACTGGCTCCTAACAAAATTAGAAATGGAATCGTCAAGAGACGTTGCTCAATTATTCCAAGCACGGCGATGAAACCCGCCAGCAATCCTCCGTACAATCGCGTAGCGCGAAGATCACCAATCTTATGCAGTTGCCCCGACAAAAAGCTTCCGGCCATAATGCCGATTCCCAGCCAGAGTCCCAACTGCGCAATCTGTTTGTTATTCTCGAAATGAAGAATTTTCAGGCCCCAGGGTTGAAAGTTCATTTTTAGAACGGCTCCGCAAATCCAGAAAACACCTGTCCCCAAAAGAATCCGAATGAGGCGTGGAGAGCGCGAAAGCATTTTCAGGTTGGAAGTAAACTCACGCGCACTGTCGGCAAAATGAATTCCCTCTGTTTCCGGCGTTGGCGTCATGAAAAGGTTAAAAATCATCGAAGCGCCAAACACCAGCAGAAGAACGCCGTAGCAAATGATCACTGGGAGACCATCTACCAAGGCAGCCCCGGCGAGTGGGCCGATCAGAATTGCCAGAAGAGTCAACACCTCCACCGTGCCATTGGCCTTCACCAGTCGCTCTCGCGGCAGAATCTCCGGGAGAATTCCGTACTTCGCCGGAGAATATAGACATGCGCCCACACCAACGATGAGATAGCCGATGCCTTGCCAAAGATAGCCATACCAAACGCTCATGGCGGCGATAGCGCAGCCACAAATTTTAATGATGTTTCCACCCAGCAGCCACCGGGTTTTGGAAAATCGGTCATTTAGATAACCGGCAATAGGAGCGAGCAAAATGTAGGGAATAAAAAGGACACAGGTATAAATCGCGTTGTAGGTACGCAGCTGTTGATCCGTGATCTGATGTTGGCGATTAAGAAACGTCAACTGCCCGAGAATCACCGCCAAAATGATGTTATCTCCCAGGGCACTTAGAAACTGACTCGCTAGCAGGAGTGGATAATTTTGATTCCTTTTCATTTACCCGAGACCCTTTCCACAAATTGCGCGATATTTTCGTTCAGCGTCTCCAATTCCAGCGCCAGTTCATTCGCCTTCTTTGCCGAGACTTTTCCCCAGATTTCCTCAGCCGCGGCATAGTAATCGGGAAGAATCTGGTCAATGAGTTTCCTGCCTTTCGCCGTGAGGACAACTCGATAAACCCGGCGATCGTCCGGGTTCTCTTTCCGCTGCAACAATCCCCTTTCCTCCAGTCGATCCACCAGGCCGGTCACGTTTGATCGATGCATGATCAACAGCCGGCTCAATTCGATCTGGGTCAAACCTTCAGTGGATCCATACAAAACATTCAGGATATTAAACTGGCTCGTGCTGAGGTCCCACCTGGCAAAGAAAACCCTGCTCCCGTTCCACAATGCTTCCGAGGTCTGCAGAAGCTGCAAGAGTGCCTCATACCGAGGTCCAGGCTTTGAAAGAGTATTCGGCATGCATTATGTCTACGTGCCGATTGTTTATATGTCAACAGTTTAGTTTTCTCCGGATTTTGCCGTATGGATTCTGTAACCGGAGGAATCGATTTCGATTGAAAGAGAACCAGCCTCATGACCATAGAGAACGTTGAAGTCACCCGACGATAAACGTTGCTGCAGCTTCGGCGAAGCGCGTTCCGTCGCCGGGGATTCGGTGTCTGCAATCAAAACGGTTTTCGGTTTGATTACGGCAAGCATTTCTGACGACAGGGCCTCATCTTGTCTGGGTAAGCCGCTGAGCAGAATGTCTGCGACCAGATCATTAGTACGGCCAAGGAGTGCGCGTTGTCCACGGCGCCCCAGATCGGAGCCGAGCACGAT
>CBHTTJ010000039.1:0-33221 GCA_966095605.1 uncultured bacterium
TGGAAAGCATTCGGGTTCAATCTGCCCGGTGCTTCGGAAACGCCCGACGTTCCCACGAATGTCTCGGTGGTTCTCGTCGGGCCGACGGCGGCGGCGACGAAGTGGGATGCTTCACCGCGCGCAGAGTATTACCGCGTCTGGATGAAGGTGCATGGCGCAGCGACGGATTACGTGGCTGTCGGTTCACCGGCGGATCTCGATTTTACCCTCGAGAATTTGCCCGCGAATACCACGGTGGATATCGCCGTCTCGGCCCTGAACAACGGCGGCGAGTCGGCGTTGTCGGAGGCGATCACTGTGACCACGCAAGCGTAAACAAACCTCGGCAGGGACGCCTTCCATCAGCGTCCCTGACTGAGCCAGGAAAAGATCGTTAAAGCAAATCGTTTGGACCGCGTACGCGGAGGACGACTTTTAAAAAAGTAAACAACAGGCTGATAATGGGACGCGGATGGAACGCGTCCTTACCAATAAAAAGCAAAGCCGCCCGTGAGAAATCGCGGGCGGCTCTTCCGTTTTTGTGGGGATGGGTTTTAGAAACTCACGTTAAATCCCAATTGCGCGGCGATGGCTGCCAGAGCTTCGGCTTCGCCGTCGCCACTTAAGGCGCAGGGGAATCCGAATGGACCAGCGGGCACGCTGAATTGTGGGGCCGTGAGGTTTGGGTGCGCGAAGTCGAGGACTTCCGCAAGATTATTGGCATTGGCATCGCGGACGGTGAGAGGCCGCAGGCTCCACCGCCATTCGATCATCTTCAGGACGGACGTATGATCGTAAACATTCTTCACAACACTGCCGCGCGGTGACCAGGGGGAAATTACCAGCGCGGGCACACGAAACCCGCGCCGGCCATCACTACCCAGCTTCGCATCAGCAGAAGGAATCGGAGCAATGGTTGGCGGCACGTGATCGAAGAAGCCGCCCCATTCGTCAAAGTTGATAATCAACACGGTGTTCTTCCAGTTCGGACTCGACGTCACCGCCTGATAAATAGAATTCAAAAACGCTTCGCCATTGCGAATGTCTCCGTGCGGATGATCATCGGTGGAGAGACCCTGGGATTCACCGAGGAAGCGGGGTTCCACAAACGAAACATGCGGCAATGTTCCCGTCTGGCACGCCGCGTAAAATTCAGAAATGCCGCTCGATATTCCCAGATATTTGGTGCCCCACAAAGCGAGGAACGGGAAATCGCTGAAATAATAGCGGGCGCTGATGTCGTGTTCCGCCAGGCGATCCCAAATGGTTGGCAACGTTGAAAACGGCAGAATGGAATTATCGAGACGATCGGTTTGCGCAGCGTGTTGATAAATACGATTCGGATACGTTCCCGCGAGGATGGCGGAGAAATAAGCGTCGCAGGTCGTCCATGTCGGCGCCGCCGAACCGAGGAACGAGAGGTCGCTTTGGGTGTAATAGCCAATGGCGTAAAGATCATTCGAACCCGCTCGCAGCCAGCCGTCGCAGGCGCCGTTATTAAATTCGATGCGCCCGCCGGCGTAGGAATGATCCGGGTCCGGATGGTCGCAGCCCTGGTAATCCGGGGCGAGCGGATACGTGGGGTGCGCTACGTTGGCCGCGTCGAAATACGTTAGACCTGATTGGCGTCCATTGGCATTTGGCAACCAGCCGAGCATATGGTCGAAGGAGCGATTCTCCATCATCACCACGACGATATGCTCGATGCCGGATTGCTGAGGTGTCGGGAGCCGCTTGTTGCGCGGCGCTCCCATTGCGGGGAGTCCACCGGCAACAGCCAGCGCGGTTGCGGCACCGGCCGTTCCGATAAATTGACGACGCGAAATCTTTCCAATGTTTTTCCCGTGAGCGTTCATAGCAACATTCAGTTGATGAAACGAGCATGCCGCGTTGCGAAATTCCTGAAATCAGGCCGTTTTTCGAAGAATTTACCGGTGTTGAAACTGACCTGTATACGGGGTTCAGCGCTGAAGCGTTTTCGGACTTAGGCAGGCGGACTATCAGGTGTTACCACTTCCCTGCTCCGATTTTCCCCGCACCGAAAAAAACAGTCCATTCCCGCTTCAGCGAAAAGTTCGACATGCGGTGATTGGCGAATACCTGATTTCGAGACGAGAAAATTACCTCGTGGTTTGCCCGTTTACATTTAGGCCCTGCAGAACTAGGTTAACGACGTGCGGAGCAAAACGGTTTTAACCAATGGCAGCTTCCTGGATCGGGTGGAAGAATATTTGCCCGCGAGCGCCACGATCTGGGAGACCGATTGCTCCGAGCGACCGTGCGGCACACTGCCTATAGAGTCCCTTTCCGAGAATACTTTCCATCGTTTTAACGCCGATACCACCATCGCATTCAGCCGTGCGATTGAAGATTTCGCGATTGAGGAAGGCCACGGGAAATTTCTCGCCGCGTTTCAGAATGCCGATCAATTCGAGGCGGGGCATGAGCGTTATCAGCAAATGATCTCCACACTCGATGAAACCCAGATCATTGCGACAGGTAAACTCGCCCACAAAGCCAGCGGTTTAAAATATTGTGACGACCAGCAGGCATTGCTTAAAAAATTCTGGCTGGTGATCTACGAAGGCGTTCGCAATCGCGTGATGTTCCTCGCGGAACAAATCAACGATGCGACATCGCTGGAGAATAAGGAGTTCATGGGCTTCTACACCTTCGACCAAAAGGTCATCACCCAGGCACGCGAAGATGTGGCTGAATTGCTCGGCGGCAATTGCCCGGATCTTAAAAACTTTCAGCGGTTGCGCCAGCTTGACCTTGCGGCGAAGCGATTGAACGTGGAGTTTTCCCAGGAAAGCCAAAAACTGGAATTGGCGATAAAAAAACTGCGGGAAGGCAAAAAATATCAATCGCAACATTTCATTGAAGATTTTGACAAAACGTTGCAGCGTCTTACCGACTTGAAGGCGCATTTGCCTGAATTAATCGGCGGTCATCAAACGAAATGATTGAACTGATTCAGTTCCCATGGAGTCCGTTCTGCATCGTGCAGCGGCGAATCTTGGAATTTTCGGAAATTCCTTTCAAACAGACCAATCTCACCGACGTTAACGATCGGTCCACCATCTGGAAGCTGACCAAGGAACGTTATTATCAGGTCCCCATTATCAAAGATGGCCGCACCGTCATATTTGAGATGGACGGTGATTCGCAGGTGATTGCGAAATATCTGGACGAAAAATTTCAACTGGGCCTGTTCCCAACGGACTGGCGCGGATTGCAGAACCTGCTGTGGCGATATATCGAAGATGAAATCGAAGGCATCGGCTTCAAACTAAACGATATTCATTATCGCGAATTCCTGCCGAAAGCACAGCACCTCGGATTTGTGCGCTTTAAGGAACGCAAGTTCGGTCGTCATTGCATTGAACAATGGCGCGAACAGGAACAGATAATGCTCGATCAACTATCGCAAAAGTTAATGCCTTTTGAGCAAATGTTGATCACGCGCCCCTATTTACTCGATCAGCAACCGCGTTTTGTGGATTTCGACCTCTACGGAATCCTGGGGAACTTTTTGTATTCCGGACATTACCAATTACCTACGCTGCACACTCGACTGAACGAGTGGTATGCACGTTTATCAAAAATCAAAAGCTCTACATTTCGTGAAAAACTACGTTCTTGATACCAACGTCCTCCTCCACGATCCCAACTCAATCCTTAACTTTGAAGACAACAATGTCCTCATACCGATCGAAGTAATCGAAGAGATCGATCGCTTCAAGCGCGAGTCCTCCGAGCTCGGCCAGAATGCACGTGCCGTATCGCGCACCATGGATTCTCTCCGTGAAAAAGGAATGCTCAGCAAAGGGATCAAGTTGGAGAACGGCGGCAAACTTCGCATCGTTTTCCACGACAAGGATGAACCCGCTACGACCGTCTTCGGCAATAACACCGTCGACAGCCGAATCGTCAGCCTCGCGCTCTCGGTTCAAAAAGCGAGTCCACGCATCAAGACAATCCTTGTCAGCAAGGACATCAACCTTCGTGTTAAAGCGAATGCGTTGGGCCTGGAAGCGGAAGACTACGAAACCGATCGGATTTTCTTAACAGATCTTTACAGCGGCTTAATCGAGAAGACCGTTTCTGCCGCTCAGATTGCGAAGTTCCGCAACGAAGGAGAAATGGACCTTCCGACAGGGCAAAAGTATTTCCCAAATGAGTTCTGCACGTTGATCGAGGACAGCAATCCGAAGCGAACTGCTTTGGCCAAGGTGGATGCAACGGGCAAAAAGTTAATTCCCATTCTGGACGTTCGCGAAGGAGTCTGGGGAATTAAGCCTCGCAACAAGGAGCAACATTTTGCTTTCGATGCCCTCCTCGACGATCGCGTGAAACTGGTGACGCTCATGGGCAAAGCCGGCACCGGAAAAACGCTCATGGCGATGGCGGCGGGTTTAAAACGCACAGCACATGACCGTGAATATCGGCGTGTTGTTGTGGCTCGTCCGACAATTTCCATGGGTAAGGAACTCGGGTTCCTTCCCGGATCATTGGAAGAAAAACTTGCGCCATGGATGCAGCCGATTCATGACGCCTTGGAATTGTTAAGCGATTTGAACATGGGCCACGAGCATCGACGCAGCGCGGATTTGATGCGCAGCGGAACAATCACCGTGGAAGCATTGAGTTATATTCGCGGTCGTAGCATTGCGAATCAGTTCATGATTATTGACGAAGCGCAAAATCTGACGCCGCTGGAAGCCAAGACCATTATCACACGCGTTGGTAACGGGACGAAATTGATCTTCACAGGTGATCCCTGGCAGATCGACAACCCATACGTCGATTCGTCATCAAACGGATTTAACTACGTCGTCAGCAAATTCCGGGACTACCCAATTGCCGCTCATATCGAGTTGCAAAAAGGTGAACGTTCGGAATTGGCCGAGTTGGCGGCGAATATTCTTTAATCGAACGCACCGCCTAAGGTTTTGCCATGCGCGCTAGTTGTTCGTAGGCGCTTTCGTCGAAACGAAGATAAGATTCCGGTAAATAGTACGAGAAACCTGTCGTTTTTCGCTTGGCGAGATCTTGTTCGTATTCCCGAAGCGTGACGGAGCGATTCTCCCCTTCCCCACTGTACGTAGCGATGGTTGGGTGCACACGTCCGATTGGCCAACCACCCTCGTTAACATAGAAATCAACGCACTTGCTCGGTTGATAAACGGCGTAGGAATTCCAATACGCCTGCGGCATGGCGTCCCATCCCGCATCAATCCACGGTTTCATATCCAGCGCGACACGGCCCATGCTCGAAACAGCGCGAGGAATCTTCGCAATGCCAGCAGCGACCGCCGCTTTTTGAAAAGCTTCGATATAGACACGGTTCAACACCGGCGTTGGATCGGCGGGGTTGTAACCTTGAAAACCATCTTCGCAATCGGCGATATAGAATTCCCCGTTATATTTCGCCGTCAAATGAACCGCCAGGCTGGCGTCCGTCTCCACAAGTTTCGTAGAGTCTGCCACGACGGCAAGATTTGTATGTTGAGTAATGCCTCGTGGACAACCCCAGAATCCCACGTTAAAACCGGCCGCCTGCCATGATTTCATCCATCCTTTGTTAATCGATTCAACATTGTCCTCGCGCACCGCTCCCCCGTTATCAATTTGCAATGTAATCCAGACGACACCACCCTTTTTCAAATAGCTCGCATAACGATCTGGAGGCAACGCCGACGCCGAGTTCACGAACACACCCGTTTTATCGAAGAGGATGTTTGCGGGATTTCGCGTGGTGTCCTTTGACGGAGCGGATGGAGGTGCAGGAGAATGTTTCCCGACGTATTCCGGCGATTTAAAGAACGCCTCAAGTGCCTTTTCTCGTGCCTGCGGATCACCGCTCTTCTTCAAAGCCGCTAACCAGTTCTTAAATCCCGGCTCGTCGACTTCACGCTCCAAAACAATGTGATAAAGGTCCCTGACAAAATCCTCATCGGACTTATGAAGCTTTTTATAACCTTCGGAATTAAAGAAAGAGCGAACTTTCTCCTGTGTGGCTGCAGACTTATTTTCTGTTTCCCGAGCCGAACTCGCTGAAACGAAAAGAATAGCGCAAAGCGATAGTGGAAGCTTCATCAAGGAACGAGACTTTAGATTTTTGAAAGAATCTTGCAGCTCGTTCGCTGCGGCAAGGGCGTCGTTCGATTCTTCGTAACAAAGCCTCGCCCGCTTTAGCGCGATCGATGTTATTCGTCGTTACCGCCGCCCCCTTTGTGTTTGGTGGCGGGGACATTGATCTTCGGTAAAGCTTTCAGTAGATCGGCTTTGACAGACTTAAATTCGACCTTACTCACGAGATTCGTCCATTCGTATGGATCTCGTTTGTGGTCGTACAGCTCCTCATCTCCGTTGGCATAACGAATGTAACGCCATTCGTCACTGCGCACAGAGTGGTTTTGATAACCAAAGGTGCAAAGCCCTGGCGTTTTCCAGGAGGCATTTGGATCAGCCAACAAGGGCTTTATGTTTTCGCCTTCAACGTGTTTCGGAACAGGTATCCCGGCAAGGTCACAAAGAGTGGGATAAATACTCATGAAATCGACTGGCTGATTGCAAATGCTATTGGCTTTGGTCAGGCCGGGCACATACCAGATCAGCGGAGCACGCACAGCTTCCTCCCACAGGGCGAATTTCCTCCAATGCTCTTTTTCTCCCAAATGCCATCCATGGTCTCCCCAGAAAACAACGATCGTGTTATCGCGATAAGCACTCTTTTCCAAAGCGTCCAACAAACGTCCGATATTCATGTCCGTGTAAGCAATACACGCGAGATAAGATTGGACAGCAGCCTTCCAGCGATTTTCCTTCAACATGTCACTGTGTTCTTTTGCATGTGCCATGCGAACGCCAGCGGGCGGAACATCTTTCAGATCATCTTTGATATGAGGAGGGAGTTGGATCGTTTCGAGGGGAAACATTTCGTAATATTTACGAGGAACAACCCAAGGCAGATGCGGCTTATGAAGGCCACAGGCGAGAAAGAACGGACGGTCCTGCTTCTTCTCCAATTGTTTGATGCAATAGTCCGTAATGTGCCAGTCACCCAGATCCTGATCTTTCAGGTCGTGCTCAACGGGTTTGTGAAAACCTTCAACTTTGAAGACGCCTTCCGGACCGTGATCCGCAGCTTTGTCCGATTTCGGCATGTAGTCGTCCCATTCGTCGGGGTAAAAAGAATTGTTGTGATAAATTTTGCCGGCACCCGCAACAAAATAGCCCGCTTGCTTGAAGGTAAAACTCAGCCCACGCCCTTCTGGAATGCATTTTTTCCAATTGTCATTATTCTCATAACAACCTGTTGTGCTTGGACGCATCCCGCTCATTAGCGCCGCGCGAGAGGGATTGCATAAAGGAGCCGCACAACTGGCGTTTGCAAAGGAGACTCCCATTCTTGAAAGACGGTCAAGGTTCGGGGTTTTTGTTTGCGGATTCCTCCCCGTGTATCCTACCCAGTGATTAAGATCATCAACCGCAATAAAAAGAATGTTGGGCCGGCTTGCCTTTTCGACAGCGTCGGAAGAGAACGCCATGAAAAGGATAAACGTCATCAAATTGAATAGCTTCACATCCGGGGAGACGCACGACATCGCCAGCGAGTTTCAACTTTTCTGCTGTTTTGGGTTAATGGCCCGCTTTGCGCATTTTGACAGCCCCATATCGCCCAGCGATTTCGTCGAGGAGAAGGACAATAATGCGCTGCAAGTTGCGTCTATCGGAATCAATAAACCATGCAAAAAGGGGCAAAGTCAGGAGCAACAGCCATAGCCATGGGAAATTGCTGCGAAACACGCCGATGATCAGCAATTCCAACCCAGCCATTCCCCAGAAGCTAAGCTTCGCAAGGAGAGACCAGGTTGTGCGCATTCGGCAACGGAGAAGAATCTTCTGGTAACCATGCGGTTCCACAACGGTAGTCAGATATAGATGCCCCCAGCGACTCGCAAAAATTTCGACATCAAAGTCACTCCATCCAGCGTCAGTTTTATACAACCAACCATCTCTCTCCAAAGCCTGAATAACGCTTTGGACAAACGCGATTCGTTCCACCCATTTCTCAGACCAATACTCGGCCGTTTCAAGCTTTTCACCCGTATTCTTCAGATGAACATAGTCGAGATTTTCGTAAGCAGCCCTTGGAGTAGGTCCGAGGGCAATGCGTCCACGATAGCGCGCCCAACCGCGAACGATGGGTTGCAGAAAAAAAAGCAAAGCGACCAATGGCCTGGACCAAAACCGGATTTTGTTTCTAGGCAACCGTGCCTGCCACGCCGCCGCCACGCAAATCGCCAACGACAATGCAAAACTCGCTATCGCGAGTGGAAGCAGGTAACCAAACGGCACGGACAACACCAAAAGCGGAAGATTAACCACCACGTGATATTCCAGACTCGTGCAAAGCATTAACGCTTCAGCTGGTTCGGCCTGGTAAAGGGTCTGAAAAAACGCACTGGCGAAAAGTCCGTGGTAAATTATCGGGCGATTAAACGTTGGACCAAAAGGAGAGGCAGCATAGATGCGCCCACGCCAAATGCCTCCCCCAAAGGAATTGAAATTTTCCGGATGGCGTCGAACCAGGAGTGCCTCAGCTTCTCCATATCCCTGCTGCTGGCGCAAATAGGCGCGTATTGTTGAACGTCGATAATGCCACACAAAACCACCCGGCGAAAATCCCAGTTTGTAGCCGCGTTGTTGCAACCGCCAACACACATCCACATCGTCCCCTGCCCTTTTGTAAATGGGATCGAAACATCCGATCTGCAGCAATGCCTCTTTATAAAACGCCATGTTGCAACCGGGAATATGTTCCGCAATCCGGTCCGTTAACATGACGTGCGCCGGTGCTCCTGGCGAAGCTTGGACTGTCGCAGCAACGAGGGAATCTTCCGGTGGAAGAAAATTGTGCCCACCGATTCCAGCGAACTTATTCTGCAAAAGATCGCTAACGATATAATGGAGCCAGTCCTCGTCCGCCCGACAATCCGAGTCTGTGAAAGCAATCACTTCGCCATCAGCCGCATAAATACCGCTGTTCCGCGCCACCGAAAGCCCTTGATGCGTCTGGTAAATATGACAAACATTTTTATAGAGAGAGGCAATTTGCTGGGTCGTGTCAGTGGATCCATCATCCACCAACAACACCTCGTAGTTCGGATAATTCAGTTTAACAAGGGAATCCAGGCAGGCTTTTAACGTACGTGCACCGTTGTAGCTGGCAACGACAACAGAAACCTTCGGGTATTGCGGAAGCGGAAAATAAGGAGCAACTGCGAATCTGTTTTGAACCGTGAAAAACGAATCTTTTTTTTCCCTGGTGGCAGTAGTTACGCCAAAAGCCCATTCCTCGACCTGTCGATTATCTTTAAACCAATCATCCGTGAAACTATAAACCACAGCGCCCGCCAGACCGGCGCGAAACACCACTTCAATCTGCCAGCCCAGCATCTCACACTTCGCCGGTTCGCCTTCACTTATCGAATCGATGCCAAATTCACCCAGGATTAACGGCTTGTTATCCGCAATCATCTGCAAGCGAGCTAAATAATTCTCAAAAGGCTTCTGCTGGTGGAGATAAATGTTGAAACAGACAAAATCGAGGTTTTGAGGTCGAAGAAATTCCGTAGGGGGATAATTGCCAACGGTGCAGAGACATTCGGGGTCAACCGACTTGGCCACATTGACCAGTTCATCCAAAAAATCCGCAACTCGCCTTGCCCCCGTCCACCTTACGATGTCTGGAGAAATTTCGTTAACGACACTGAATGCGAAAACCGCCGGATGCCCGACACAGGATTGAACCGCATGCCGGACCGCGCTTCGGACGTCCTCACGCAGTTTTTCGGAATCCAAGAAACAAAGGTGCTTCGCCCAGGGAATATCGACGAAAAGTTTTACGTCGAATTCCAAAGCCAGATCCAACACCCAGCGGGGAGGAACTGTGTAAACCCTCAGGACGTTTGCGCCCAGTTCACGAATCAGTTCAAAATCACGCCGAGCCTGGTGCGGTTCAGGGAAAAATTCGCGTTTGGAATTCGGCGCGAAAGGGCCATACGAAAGGCCTTTGACATAAAACTTGCGTTCCCCCAGACGGAAAAACTTCCCGTCGAGGGTCACACGCGGGCGCAATGTCGCGGCAACGGCCATTTAGGAACGGACGAAGAAATACCGCGACTTATTTGAAAGTAACAGCGAAATGATACCGATCGAGGGTCGTAGCTTCCTGCTGGGACACATCGGCAAGTGCCTGATTGTAATCAGCCAGCGCTCGAATTTCCTCGGAACGGCGTTCCGTAAGGTCTCGCTGCAATTGAAGAACGTTGAAACTGGTGCTCTTTCCACTTTCGAGCTTCTTTTGCTCTGCCTGCAAAGCGGCGTCGGCATATTCACTGGCTTCACCCGACGCTTTAACACGCTCCAAACTATTCTGCGCATTGCCAATCGCATTTTCGATCGCAATCAAAATGTCTTGTTCCTGTTTTTTATAGGTCAAAATCGCTTGTTCCTTTTCGGCTTTGGCAGCGTTGTAGGCGTTCTTTGGGCCACGCATACTCAACGGGATGCTGAAAACCACGCCAACGGTGTAATTTGGATTCACGCCTGTTCGTGTATCCTCTAAAACACCGCCGACATCATTCGCCAGACCGTTGCGACCGTAGCTGCCTGTCAGGTCCAGGGACGGGAAAAGCTGGTTCCGTTGATATTTTAAAACGATGTCACGCTTCTCCAGGTCGAGACGCAGCTTCTGCAATTCTGGACGCCGCTCGACTCCTAAACGCCAACTTTCCTGCAAATCGAACTTTTCAGGAATGGCCATTAACTTTTCCGTGGGAACAACGATCACATTTCGCCAGTCGCGATAATTATTTGAGATGAGATTCTTGAGGTCATTCTGCTTTGTCAGCAAATCCTGCTTTGATGTCAGCAAATCCGCTTTGCTCTTGGCGTACTGCGACTGGGCTTGTTTCTCGTCCAAAGGAGCCAATGCACCCACCTCGACCCGACGACGGTTTTCATGCAACAAGCGCTCCGCTAGTTCTACCGCTTTTTCCTGCACCTTAATTTGTTCCCGGGCGAAAATCAGTTCATAATACGCCTTTTCCACCTTCGTGGCGATGTCCATGAGTTGTTGCCGATATGCCTCCTCCGAAATCTTAATATCTCTCTTTGCCACCCAGATGTTCTGACGAGTCGCGTCGATCCAAAAGTTCTTTAACAATGGCTGGCGCAGCGAAACACCTGCCGTGCTGTCATAAAAATCGAAAGCGCCACCGGAACTGGTACCCGTGCGATGGCCAATGTTCTGTGCGAAATCATACATCAGCCCTGTAGGTAACACCCCGGCGATTCCTGGGGCGAACGTGGTGCTTTCGCTAACCGTTGAGGCAAATGGCTGACCAGTCGCAGGATTCAAGCCGCCCGCGCGCGAATTGTAGCTATGCAGAACGGTCGTGTCGAAAACCGGATCATAATAAGCGCCGCGTAACCGCTCATAATTGAACTGAGCAATTCGTGGATTGAAGCTCTCGATCTGAACATCGAAATTATTAGCGAGCGCCAACCGAACACAATCCTGCACCGTCAATTGTCGAACGTTGTTGGTCTGCTGCGCTTCGACAAAAACCGCAACGAAACTCAAAATTGCAATCAGAGATATTTTTCGCATGAACAGAACTTTCTGCTAAACCGCCATAAAACCTACCGAATGGTAGGGTGCAAAATGATTCTTGTCGAGTCCGCGTCGCATTCTGTTTAATCGGCAGCCGCCCGACTCAAACGATCCGCCAGTGCACGCCATTCCGTCCCGGAAGGCAGTTGTTCAACCACAATGAACCGTGCACCGCTTTCGTCACAGTGATGCAATTCTGCATAAATGGCCCGCGCGAACGCCTCCGCATCATGAGGGATTACGGAGACACGACCAAATTCGGCGCTAAGAGGAATTTTGGAATGAGCAATAACCTGGGTTCTAGAAAGCTCCATCTTCCGGTCCATCAGCTTTCGGCGAAGATCATGCTCATTTTCCCAACAAAGCAGAACGACCTTGGCTTTGGGGGAATAATGTTTTCGCAACAGCCCCGGGCTCTTCAACACCTCTTCGCTGTCTCCGAAGCCTAGAGTTAATTCTCCAACTACTGCCAGGAGCGATTCCTCATGAATCATTCCCGGACGCAACAAGCGGGCTTCCGGACCTGAAATATCAACAACAGTGGATTCAATTCCCACTTGCGATTGCCCACCGTCGATAATCAATGAAATTTGTTTACCCAACCCGTTTTGCACATGGCTGGCGTTGGTGGGAGAAATCGCATTGGACAGATTGGCGCTTGGCGCGGCCAATGGGAAATCGCATTCACGAATAACTTCTTGAATAAACGGATGACTCGGCCACCTGACGCCAACAGTTTCTCCTCCGGCCGTAACACTGTCGGGAATATTGCCTGAGCGATGCAATACCATGGTCAATGGTCCTGGCCAAAAGGACGCAGACAGCTTGTCCGCCATTGTTGGCCACTTCCGCACGCAACGCCTTGCCATTTCGATGGACGACACATGAACAATGATCGGATTATTGGATGGTCTCCCCTTGATGCGAAAAATTTTCGCCACCGCATTCGTATCAAATGCATTTGCCGCAAGCCCATAAACAGTCTCCGTTGGCAATGCAACTAATTCGCCTCGTCGCAGCAAATCGGCAGCACGTTTTACGGCCGTTTTGAATAACGGCCCGGTATGGGTCGGCAAAATTTCAGCTTGGGCTTGAACAGACACGGCTTATTCGTAACGCAAAGCGTCGATTGGATTCAAACGAGAAGCTTTGTAGGCAGGATAGAAACCAAAAACAATACCGACGAGCGCGCTGACCAGAAACGCAATGATAATCCACATTAACGGAATTCCCATCGGCCAATTATTAAATAAGGTCAACGCTTTGGCCCCACCAATTCCGCAAGCGATTCCAATGACCCCACCAATCAAGCTTAACGTGACAGCCTCGATCAAAAACTGCAAAAGCAGATCTTTGGATCGCGCTCCTACCGCCATGCGAATACCGATTTCGCGGGTGCGTTCGGTCACACTGACTAGCATGATATTCATGACCCCAATTCCGCCGACAATCAGCGACACCAACGCCACCGCACTGAGCAGCAGTGTCATGGTTTGGGAAGCTTGGGTGGCAGTTTCCGCAATTTCCTGTTGAGTGCGAACTGTAAAATCGTCCTCGCGACCGGGCTGGATTTTATGTCGTTGCCGGATTACTTGAGTGATTTCTGCCTGCACTCCCTTTAAATCACTTCCTTGAGCAGCCTGGACCGTAATACCGCGCAAAGTCGTCACACCAAGAACCCGCTTCATCGCGCTCGTGTAGGGAACAATCACAACATCATCCTGATCGGTCCCCATGACGGAAAGGCCTTTCGGAGTCAGTTGGCCGACTACGACGAAAGGAACATTTTTAATCCGAATGATTTGGCCGATTGGATTGCTATCCCCAAAAAGCTGAGTCGCAGTGGTTTTGCCAATCACCGCAACTTTATTGGCTCCTCGAACATCCTGCGCCGTAAACATCGACCCATCCGACAAAGGCCATTGCCGAATTTCCAGATAATCTTCCCCTTCACCCAAAATGGAGGTCATCCAATTTTGATTACCTGCTGCCACTTGCGCTGCTGAGCGCAGCTCAGGACTGACGTTTTGCACCTCTGCAATTTCACGCTGGATCGCTGTCGCATCTTCAATTGTCAAAGTCCCGGCACCGCCCCAGCCGCTATGAACGCCGCCGCGGGTAAAACTTCCAGAAAAAATCAGGATCACGTTCTGCCCGAGACTCGCGATTTGCGCTTCAACCTGCGCTTTGGCCCCATTACCGATGCTTACGGTAGCAATGACAGCCCCGACCCCGATGATAATTCCCAGCATCGTCAACAAGGTCCGAAGCTTATTTCGGCGTAATGCCCGTCCTGCAATTTTCAACGTGGCAAAAATTTTCATGCGAGTTGAACAGCTTGATGCGCCTGGTCGAGATGTCGCAATTCCTCTTCTGCGTTGGTTCTTTTGGCGACTACCGTATCAGATACGATTTCCCCATCACGCATGACGATGTTCCGCTTCGTATAACTGGCGATATCGAGTTCGTGGGTCACCATGACAATCGTGATGCCGCGATCGTTCAGCTTTTGGAATACACCCATGATTTCAATGCTGGTTCGACTGTCAAGGTTACCAGTCGGCTCATCGGCGATCAGCAGACTTGGATCATTGACGAGTGCGCGGGCGATCGCAACTCGCTGCTGTTGTCCGCCGGAAAGTTGATTTGAGAAATGTCCCACGCGTTGTCCTAATCCGACCAGTTCCAATGCTTTTGTCGCACGCTCACGTTGTTCGCGCGCGGAAAGATGTTTCCTCGCATACAACATTGGTAGTTCAACATTTTCCAGAGCGGAAGTCCTGGTCAGCAGATTGAAACCCTGGAAGACAAATCCGATTTTCTCATTCCGAATATCCGCCAACGCATCGCGACCTAGCTTGGCAACATCGATGCCATCGAGGAAGTAATTTCCCGAAGTTGGCCTGTCCAGGCAACCCAGCGTATTCATCATCGTCGATTTTCCCGAACCACTCGCCCCCATGATCGCAACAAAGTCTCCGGGCAGAATTTCGAGCGAAACAGAACGAACCGCCTTCACTTCGACTTCACCGGAAATGTAAGTCTTGGAAAGATTTTCGATTTTTATTAACGGTTGCATCGCTCAGGAATTCGCCGCTCCAATTAGAACCGACGCATGCCACCACCAAATGGACTGCTGGAAGGCGTTGTCGGAGTCGCCGTGGGCGCATTAACACCCGTAATAATAGCGTCACCTTCCTTTAAGCCTTCGACCACCTCGGTCGAAATGCCGTCACTAATCCCAATCTTGATCTGAATTGGTTTGGGTTCTGCTTGCTTTCCATCAGGGGTTGTTGAAGTGGTGTATACCGTTCGGTTAACGGAATGTTCCGCGCGAGACTGTCCGCTGCGCCCGGCGCCAACGCCACTCCAATTTCCGCCACCGCCTTTGCGTGAACGCCTTCCGCCGTTTTCGCCGTCGCTTGCACTGGATGCGATAGCGACCGCTCTGCTGTCGATCGGACTTTGGCCTGCGATTGCATTGGAATTTGCACCACCACTACTACCAACTGATCCACTCTTTTTTGCTGCATCTGCAGGTCGAAAACGAAGAGCCGCATTGGGAATGGAAATCACATTCTCCCGGTGAGCGACGATGATCGACACGTTTGCAGTCATGCCCGGCTTCAATTTAAGGTCAGGATTGTTGACGCCGATGACGGTGTCATAGGTCACCACGTTTTGGACGGTTGTGGGAGCGTTACGCACCTGAGTTACTTTGCCGTGAAAGGTTCGTGTCGGGAACGCATCCACCGTAAAATTAACATCCTGCCCTTCTTCGAGGCCGCCGATATCTGCCTCAGAAACATTGGCGTCGATCTGCATTTTTGTAAGGTCGTTGGCGATGACAAAAAGTGTTGGCGTATTGAAGCTCGCCGCGACGGTTTGTCCAACGTCGACACTGCGTGAAATAACTATCCCACTGACGGGCGCATAAATACTGCAACGCGCCAGGTCAACTTTAGCACGTTCCAGTGATGCCTCCTTTTGTTTCACTTGCGCCTCCGCCTGGTCACGGTCGGCCTTCGCTTTGTCCGCATCCGCCTGCGCAATCAATTTGCTTTGTAACAATTCTTCGGCGCGTTTTGCATTCAATTGCGCGAGTGCGAACGCGGCTTTTGTGTTTGCAAGATCTCCTTCAGCCTGGTGGACCGATGCCTGATAGGTCGCTGAATCAATCTGGGCAATCAACTGTCCCTCCTTCACCGGCGAATTATAATCGACGAAAATCTTTTGGATGTTACCTGAGATTTGGCTGCCGACCTGCACATTCAGGAGCGGATTCAACGTGCCGGTTGCCGTCACCACCTGTGTGAGTTCGCCCTTACCAACAATAGCTACTTTATATTCAGGTTCCTTCTCCTTTTTCTGGTTGGCAAAATAATAGGCGCCGTAGCCAATACCACTGAGAACCAGTAGTAACAAAATCCAACGAAACCAGCCAAAAATTTTGCGATCGGTCATATATTATGAACGGGCGATTCTACGAACACGTACTATTTAAGACTGCCTTGGAATGAGAATGTTACAAAGTGTTTTTCCCAAGGAGCAACGTCCTTCACAGATCGTTTTTGGTCAAAAAAGGCTTTTCCGTGTTCAAAAGAATTCCACCGTCCGCACGGAAATCATCGCAAGGACTCAATCATCCTATCGTCGCCGGCTATGTCGCGGTTTCTGCGGAGGTTGGGGTTGAGAAGGCCGTTTCTTGAACTTTCTTACTGGCTCAATCGTCTTTTCCCGCTCTTTTGGAACCAACAGGATGGGGCATCCTTCGTAACCAAATGCTTTCCGCATCTCCCGCTCCAAATACTTTTTATAAACATCCGTGAATAGATCGTCACGATTGACGAATAAAAGGAATGTCGGTGGCGCCTGTCGAACCTGCGTGGCGTAAAAGAATTTCAAACGATGACCATGGGAGCTCACCGGTTGTCGCTCTTCGATTGCCTGATGCAAAGTGCGATTCAGGATCGATGTTGGAATCTTTTGTTGCAATTGGGCGGCAATGTAACGAACCGCTTCAAGTAAACGATCCAGATGAAAACCAGACTTGGCCGATGTAAAAATTACCGGTGCGTAATCAAGGAAGAATAGATTTTCCTGAACCCATTCACCGAATTCCGACAGAGTAGTTTTCTGTTTCGGTGCATGTTTCGTTTCCTTGCGATTACGTCGCTCAATTTCCTCGATGCGCGCGGATTCCACCTTCTCCTGAAACAGATCCCACTTGTTGACGACGATGATGCAAGCTTTGCGTTCCTCGACAATTTTATCGCAGACCTTCTTGTCCTGCATAGTGACGCCGGACTCCGCATCAAGCACAAAGACGACAATATCCGATCGGGCAATGGATTCTTCAGTCCGTTTTACACTGTAAAACTCGATCGAGTTATCGATGCGTCGCTCCTGGCGAACACCTGCCGTATCAATGAGAATATATTTCTGCCGAACCCCTTCTGTTTCCACTTCAAACGGAACGTCGACAGCATCGCGCGTTGTCCCGGGAATGGGACTCACAATGACGCGTTCTGATTGAGTCAGCGCGTTGATAATCGAAGACTTTCCGACATTCGGACGCCCAACAATCGCCAGTTTCAAAGGTTCTTTCTTTTCTGGCGCGACCGTTTCCCCTTCTCCTTCGACGTCGTCAGTTCGCTCTATAGGAGCCCCAGCAAGTTCCTCCTTCGGCAAATAAGACATTGCCGCTCCCATCAACTGTTCGATGCCAGAACCGTGTATGGCCGTAACTGGAAAAATTTTATGAAAACCTAATTCACTGAATTCACCGGTGCCGGATTCAAAACGACTGTTGTCGACTTTATTGACTGCTACGAGCACGGGCTTCTTGGAACGACGCAAACGTTCTGCGACTTCCGCATCCAATGGCACAATTCCTTCCTGCACGTTGACGACCAGGATAATTGCGTTTGCGGCTTCGATGGCCAACTCGACCTGTTCGAGCGCCGCCTTGGAAATGACATCATTGGCCTTTTCGTTGCGCAACAAGCCGATACCGCCGGTATCCACGAGAGTAAACGGACGTCCATGCCATTCACCTTCAGCGACGACACGATCCCGGGTCACCCCCGGTTCGTCATGAACGATGGCGATGCGTTTACCGACAATGCGGTTAAACAGCGCCGACTTCCCTACGTTTGGACGGCCAACAATTGCGATCAGACCTGACATGCCGCAAATCAAACAGGTGAACGCCGGAAAGTCAAAACGGGATCCCAAAAACGTTTGGGTCTTTTCAAAGCGATGCGGGTGACTACACTGCGGCTATGAGCAAAACGAACTTTGCATTCCTGGCGCTGGTGCTGGCTTGCATTTTCGGTATCGGCCTGCTGCTCGGCCGCTTCTTTTCCTTTGGCCCGACACCACCCATGATCGTCAACACTTCGACCGTCATCAAGCAGGTGCAAACATTGTCTCAACTCGTGACCGTGAAATACGTCTTGGAAAAGGTGGTCGTTTTGGAAGATGTGAAATGGTACGGCGATAACCGAGTCACGATCATCGCCCACGGCGTCGTTAAAGCGGGAACGGATCTTCAACTACTGAAGCCCGAAGACGTTAAAATTTCAGATAAGGCGATCTCGATTGTTGTCCCCAAGGCAGGAATTACCGACGCCTATCTGGAAGATAGGCAGACGCAGGTTTTGGAACAATCCACGGGGCTCATGCGCACTTTTGATAAAGACCTGCAACAGAATGCCCGGCGTCAGGCCGTAGACGAAATCAAGCGAGCCGCTTTCCGCGGTGGCATCATGCAGGAGGCCGATGCCCGGACCCGGTCACAGCTGACCAATCTGTTCACCACCCTTGGCTTTCAAAAAGTCGAAGTGACTCTGAAATAGGTCCCCGCTTTCGAAGCAAATCCTCTCTTGGCAGCATTCGTTCTATTTGATTAGCTACGCGCGCCAATGAAGCTATTGCGCGCTCTTTTATTTATTTTGTCCCTCACCCCTGCCCTCCTTTTGGCTGAAGATGCACCCGTTGGATGGGATATCCAGGGCAAGGACGTTGAATTCCATTTCAAAACTGGTGAAGCCATCGGCACCAATGGCGTGACAATCACGAAAGGTGATTTTTTTCTTTCCGCCGACAAAGTCGTCGCGAACGAAAAAACCGGCCAGGTCACAGCCGAAGGTCACGTTTCGATCAAGAACCACGGACAGGCCTGGACCGGCGACCGTGTAGGTTATAATTTCAAAACACAGGAACTCTCCGCTTTTGATCTTAAGACCAGCCACGGAGCCTTGTTGGTCTCCACCATTTCATTAAACGGAAATACATCGAACCAACTTTACGAAGCGAAGAACGGTTACATCACGACAGACGATATTTCCGAACCCGCCTATCGTATCAAAGCGAAGCGATTGGTCGTCGTGCCCGGGAAATACATCGAAGCCCATGAAGCAGTCGCTTACGTCGGTGATGTGCCGGTATTTTATTATCCTTATTATCGACGCAAATTGGGACGTCACTTGAACAACTGGGTTTTTGAGCCGGGTTACCGCAGCATCTACGGTCCTTATCTCCAGACGACTTACAATTGGTATGGCAGCGAACAAATTGATGGGGCTCTTCACCTTGATTTGCGTCAACGACGTGGTGTGGCTGGTGGACCTGATTTTCATTATCACCTCGGGCAAAAATATGGCGAAGGCGATCTGGGCTATTACTATGCGCACGATGATCGTCCGGGCACAGACTTAAGCAATATTCCCAATCCGGAAAATCGGCAGCGCTTGAAGTTTTCCCATGAAGCAACGATTGCCACCAACCTGACCTTAAAAGGCATGGTCAATTATCAAAGCGATCCAACGGTCGTCCGCGATTTCTTTGAAGGTGAGTATCGGCAAAACATTCAGCCAAGCACCTTCGCTGAGGTAAACAAAACCTGGCAGAATTTCTCTCTCGATGTCCTCGCTCAGCCGCGCGTGAATGATTTCTGGGAAACCGTCGAGCGTCTACCCGACGTTCGTTTGACCGGATTGCGTCAGCAAATCTTTGAAACACCGCTTTTTTACGACAGCGAAAGTTCCGCAGGATATTTTCAACGCCGTTTCTCCAGCACCAACACACCTTCGCCACTCATGCAGGACTTTCGCGCTGCGCGTGCCGATACTTTTCATCAGATCACCTTGCCGCAAACCTACTTTGGCTGGTTGAACGTTACGCCACGTGTCGGCGGTCGCTTCACCTACTATAGCGCTGCGAGCGGCCCTGGCGGCTTCACCGCTGAGCATAATCGCGGCGTGTTCAACACCGGAGCAGAAGTTTCCTTCAAAGCTTCGCGCATCTGGGCAGGCGCGCAAAACAAGGCCCTCGATGTAGACGGCTTACGTCATATCATTGAACCATCGATCAACTACGTCTTTGTCCCACGTCCAAGCATTCAGCCTCCGCAACTCCCGCAATTTGATTACGAAGTTCCTTCATTGCGCCTGCTGCCAATCGAATTCACCGATTATAACGCTGTTGATTCGATTGATACGTTCAACGTTTTCCGCCTTGGATTGCATAACAAACTGCAAACCAAACGTGAAAATGGCGTGGAAAACCTTGTCAATTGGGCGTTATTCACTGATTGGCGCCTGGATCGTCGTTTCGACTATGGAGCGAAAACAAATCAATCGACCTTTTCGGATGTTTATTCCCAATTGGATCTGCGTCCACGCTCGTGGATGAGTTTAAGCTCTGAGCTGCGGTACGGACCCCGCGAACATCACTTCCGCGAAGCGAACCATCGTTTGACGATTCTGCCGAACGACATCTGGACCCTCACTCTCGGGCATCGTTATTTGCATGATGATCCGGCGTTCGGCCTGGGGCCAACGGGTCACAATCTGATTTACGATAGTTTTTATGTGCGGATGAATGAGAACTGGGGCGCGCGCATGTCGCATTACTTCGAAGCTCGCGACGGGACGATGGAAGAACAATTTTATACCCTCTATCGCGACTTGCGCAGTTGGACCGCGGCGTTGACGTTTCGCGTTCGATCGAATCACAACTCTGAACCTGATGACTTCACAATCGGTTTGACATTCTCGTTGAAGGCCTTCCCGAAGGGTAAGGTTGGTTCCGATACCGATAAGCCCTGGCTGTTGTTGGGAAGCTAAAAAAGCCGAGAGACGGATTTCAGAGATCAGAAGTCAGACGGTGTCCGATTTCCGAACTCGGTGACCTTGGCTTTTTGCTATCGTCTATTTCCGTCGCGTCTCCCCCTTCAACTCATCCTCGGCCGTCATTTTCGCCTGCACTTTGTCGGCCTATTCCTGGTGAGTTGCATCTAATTCCTATGATCCGGTTCTCATTTTACCTCCTAACGCACGCAACCAGCGATCACCAGGATTTTCGGATGCTGCCACCGTAAAAACTCCTCCAAAAGTAGTTTCAGAATTTCCCCGCAGCTGTCGGCTGACGCTTTTTTAAAGTACAGAAAGTCCCGCAGCCAGCCGCGCCTCCATTCTTAATGTAACGAGACACCCGAAGCTAGCTGCGCCTGTAGCAGTACCCTGCAAATCAGCCAGTTGCGCATTTTGTCCTAAAACGTTGGGGAATTTCCGGTTTGCGGCATTTTTGCCCCTCTGGTCCCAAAAAACGATCAGATGTCGGGACTTTCGAAGCGACGAATAATCCGGTTTAATTGGTCAAATTGTGGGCTATTCGCGTCTTCACTCGATCGTTCTGTTGAGTCAGCCATTTCGCTAACAAAAACCGATGAATGACCGTTCATCTCATCAATAAAGCAAAAAGCCCGTGGCTTTCACCACGGGCTTGCGAAAACTTTAAGCTTAGATCACGGAATCTTGTCCGTTTTGCCGTGAACATCGTGCGGCAGAACCACGTGACCCTCCGCTCCGGCGGCGCGTTCAGGGATGCGCATGCAGTAAAAGGATCGATAGACGAAGATCAGGGCAATGATGAAGAAGACGATGCCAATGCCAAGTTTGGCGTTCTTGTCCGTCATCGCCACAGCGATTTCAACCGCCAACAGGCCGAACAACGTGGTGAACTTAATGACAGGGTTCAAGGAAACGGATGACGTATCTTTGAACGGATCGCCGACGGTATCACCGACGACGCTAGCGGCATGAATCGGGGTTCCTTTGGCGCGCATGTCGACTTCGACAATCTTCTTGGCGTTATCCCAGGCTCCACCGGCGTTGGCCATAAAGATTGCCTGAAAGAGACCGAAGAACGCCATCGCGACAAGATAACCGATGAAGAAATATGGGTTAAAGAATGCCAGGGACAACGAGAAACAGAAGATAACGACGAAGATGTTAACCATCCCTTTTTGCGCGTAAACCGTACAAATCTTCACGACTTCTTTACTATCGGAAATGGAGGCCGTGGCTTTATCGAGCTTGATGTTCTCTTTAATAAACACCACTGCGCGATAGGCACCGGTCACCACCGCTTGCGTGGAAGCACCAGTAAACCAATAGATCACTGAACCACCCATGAGCAGACCGAGAAGTACTTCTGGTTGCACAAGGCTCAGATTCGCAATGGCATTTCCGTAGGTGCGTTCCAAAAGCATGATGATCGAGAACACCATCGTGGTCGCACCGACGACGGCCGTGCCGATCAACACGGGCTTGGCGGTAGCCTTAAAGGTGTTACCCGCGCCGTCACCTTTTTCCAGTTGCAGTTTCGCACCTTCAAAGTCGGCATCGAAACCGAAGTCCTTCTTGATTTCACCTTTAATGTTGGCAATCGATTCGATCTGGCTCAATTCGTAGACCGATTGAGCATTGTCGGTCACAGGTCCAAAGCTATCGACCGCGATCGTAACCGGGCCCATCCCGAGGAACCCGAACGCCACCAGACCGAATGCAAAGATCGGCGCGGCAAATTGGAATTCCTTTGGCATCAACTCAACCATCGCAGGGTTCTGCGAGAAGAGGTAGCTGACGAGCATCAGGCCAAGAATCACAAGGCCTTTCCAGAAAGCGGAAAAGTTACCGGCCACGAAACCGGAAAGAATGTTCAACGAAGCACCGCCGTGTTCAGAAGCGTTCACGACTTCTTTCACGTGTTTGGAATGCGTGCTGGTGAAAACCTTCGTAAATTCCGGAATCAAAGCACCAGCCAACGTTCCGCAACTGATAATCGCCGACAACACCCACCAAAGGTTCGGGTTAATCGTTGGACCTGCGAGCAACGCCTTGCTCGCGGCAAACGTCACACCGATTGAAACAATCGAGCTGATCCAAACCAACCAGGTCAACGGAGCTTCCAAATCAAAATCTTTGGATTGTCCATACTTCGCTTTGCTGACGCCTTCGTTGATGATGTAGGAAACCACAGAAGTGATTACCATGAGAATACGCATCGCGAACAACCACACGATCAAGGTTCCGCACATCGCGGTGTTTTGGGCGAGAGCCAGCGCAAGGAACGCGATCAAGGCCACACCGGTCACGCCGTAGGTTTCAAAGCCGTCCGCGGAAGGTCCGACCGAGTCACCGGCATTGTCACCAGTGCAGTCAGCGATCACACCCGGATTCTTCGGATCATCTTCAGGGAGCTTGAAGACGATCTTCATCAAGTCAGCACCGATATCGGCGATCTTGGTAAAAATACCGCCGCAGATGCGCAGCGCAGACGCCCCGAGGGATTCACCAATGGCGAAGCCAATGAAGCAAGGACCTACAAGGTTCGACGGCAGGAACGTCACGATACAAATCATGAAGAACAGCTCAACGCTCACCAGCAAGAGACCAACGCTCATGCCGGACTTCAAAGGAATCAACAACGTCGCCAGTGGATTACCTTTCAGCGCAGAAAAGGCAGCCCGTGAATTCGCCACGGTATTAATACGAATACCGAACCACGCCACACCGTAGGAACCGAGAATACCAAGAATCGACGCGAGCAAAATGACGATCACGTGTCCCGCGGGGTTATGCTGCAATTTGCCGAAGTAATAACCCATGCAAATGGCGATAAGGACCCAAAGAACCGCGAGGAACTTGCCCTGCGTGAACAGGTAGGTTTTGCACGTTTCCCAAATGATATTGGAAACGTCGCTCATGCGCTTGTGCACCGGCAGATTCTTGGTCTGCACGTATTGCATCAACCCGTAGAGTGTCGCCAGAACGCAAACGACGATACCGATCAACATGATCGTATGCCCTGAGACAGAATTCCCGAATAAATTGAAATGCACGTCAGCGGGATTGGGGATTTTCAGGTCTGCCTCACTGGCGAAAATAGATGGTGCCGCCAGAAACACCAACAGGAGAAGACTCCAGAGTTTACTTTTGCGCATAAGTTAGTATTTAAGGCGGCAGACTATTGCGAGCGCCATCGGATTTGCCAACAAAAATTTGTTCATTCTTTCCCCGATTTTGGCGGCGTCGTTTCCCTTTTCGGAGGTTTTGAGGGTCGAAAACGGTCCATCTCAACAGCACAGGTCTCCGACCGTCGCAAATAGTAAGGCTAAAATCTTATTTACCTGGCCGACGAAAAAATTTGTTTTCCAAATACTCCCATTCGGCTGGTGAAGTTTCCCAGTCAGAATAAATCGCTATCCCCTGGTAATTTGTCGCCAAGAAGCCACTTGCGAGGCCAGCGTGAATTCCAGCGACTGCATTTGTCACGTTTTCGACGGTTGCATCGTGATAATCAACAGCCGCATCTTCATAAGTCGGAACTCCCAGTAACACTGCCTTCCCTTCACTCCAGTCCAAAACTTCCCTCGTCCAATCTTTCATCAACTGCCGGTATGTTTTTGGAATTTTCTGGCCTGCGTCATACATCATCACGGAGATTTGATCGCACCGTTTGGCGACTTCTTGAAAGTAATTCTCATCCCAATGCACATCCGGAAACGGATGCCAGCGGGTCGGCGGAGGGTAGGCTGCGACTGAAAGAATCTTTCCTTCAGGCAAGGCAGCGTGCAATTCATCGAGCAGCAAAAGGAAATCGCGGTCGCCGCTGGGAAGCGGTTCGATATTCAGGTGCACTCCTGCCAGTCGTTTGTGTCGCAAGAGGAGGACTCGAGCATTTTTTACAAACTTTACCCTCCACCGCGAATCATGGATCTGCGCCCCTGCTCCATTCGCGCCGCCGATCCACGGCAACACTCGTAAACCTTGAGTTCCGTCGAGGAAGCGTTCCACCTGCTCCCGATCACTTGCCGCCAATTGCCCGGTCATTTCCGCGGGACACAGATGCGGAAAAACGTCGCGAATGCCATGACGTCTGAGGCGTTCGGCGAAAACCTTTATACTTTCAGGATCACGATACGATTGAATCTGATTGGTCTTGTGATTGGCGATAAACCATTCGTCCGATCCAAGCCAACCGTGCGCCGCCCAGATGGCATTGCTGCCACGATCGTGTCGTCCATCAGCAACTTCCAATCCGGGTTGCCACAGCCAAAATGCGAGCAGAAGAATTCCAAGAATGGCCAGAACGGTCAGGGCAATGCGACGGAGTGAACTCAGGAATTTAGCTTTGGTCATTATTTGGACGGTTACGGCCACGTCTCTTCAAACGATACATAGATATCGTCTTTCAAGGCCACATACCGGACACTCTTTTCGCCAAAAAACACTGGCGGCCGTTTTTCGTCCAACAAAATCCGAGAATAAGTCTTTCCGAACTGCCCATTGATCACGAGCATGTCTTTTCCACGTGAACTCAATACATAGGCAAAATGTTTTCCGTCAGGGCTCAGAAAGACAGGTGAATGAAGATTGTTTGCAGGGTAATTCTTTCCATTAACCACCACCATGGTTGAGTGCGGAGCCGTGTAGCCAATGTAAGAAAAAAGCGTTCCGTTCGCGCTGAATCTTAGATCTCGAACATTGCTGAACGGCAATCCTTCCTGACCATCGCAGGTAACCCTTTGGAATTGTTGCACTGATTTTATGCAGGCAAACCTTTTACCGTCTGGACTAAAACGAACATCCTTCGCCCTGCGACTGAACTTTTCTTCCGCACCGCCGCTCAGAACGGCGACATAATTACTCTCCCCACCCGATTTGATGAAACAGACACCTCCGCCCGGCGCAAAAAACGGTTCTTTCATGCTCGTCTCACCCATCACTTTTCCATCCAGGACCACGCGATTTCCGACATGCGCCAGGCAATGTTGGCTATCAGCACTGAAGACGACCTTTGCGTGTTCATTGGCTTGACCTTTGAAATCATACCCCGCCTTATCAAGCAACAAACGCACACGGTTTTTCTTCAATTTCAAGATGCACGCGAAATGTTTGCCGTCCGGGCTGACAGTAAACGTCTCGTCCATGACGTGATTCGGAGTCGTGTGCTTCAATTCCCCGTCAATAATGATGCGAAACTGCCCGCCTTTCTTCGCGACATAGGCGAAGTGCTTTTTGTCGGGAGTAAAACGGAAGGTTTCTGAACGAGCTTTTTCGTAGGGTCCTTGATCAACTCCATCGCGGTGGATCCACAAAGCGTTTTTATCTTCAGCGACAGCGATGAAATGATCCGCATCCGGAAAGAAAATTTGTTCCTGTTCCGCATCTTCATCGGATTGGCGGCCTTTCGGAAACGTGCGGAAGCTTTCATGGTTCGAAACATCTTTGCCGTCGACCGTCAGGAAACAATTGTCTCCCTGTGGCGATCTGCTGCCGATGCAAACAAAATGCGAGCCGTCCCGGGTGAAACCACAACCTTGAACCTGGCTGAATTGCGGCGCGTCTTCCTTGCCGTCGACCACCAAAAGAGGTTTGCCTTCTTTTTTCACCAGGTAGGCAAAACGATCTCCACTCTCACTAAAATGGACGGGCGCGAAGATATCTTCATAAATCGCTCCCTTTTTTCCATCGTAAACGAGACGGCGCGGTGTCTCAGCCAGCAGATTCGCCAAAAGTTTGGCCGTGCGATCCGACATCTTCGTTTTGCCGTATTTGGGATTGGAGGTTAGCTCCTTGGCATACGCTTCGGCCTCTTCGTTGTTAACAAATGTTACCGCCGCGAGATGACGGGCATCCGGACTGACAACGAGCCAACGATCATCTACTTCGGGAAGTTGGCTTTTGGAGGCAAGCGGACGTTCCATCTCCGTTCGAGTTTGCGAAAAGCATGGGACCGGCATTCCCGGCCAAAATGCAAAGATGGCCAAAATGAAAACGATACGGCGAAACAACATTCGCGGCGAAGAATACGAATTTCGCCCGGTTGCGTCGAGTGCGAGTGAATCAAGCGTTCTGCACCAGGAGGGATTTTGCCCGGGCACCGCCCGGCGTCGCGATCATGAGGATCTGACAAACAAACCGGGCGGTTTCGGGAATGTTGGAATTGCTTCGGCAGGAAACTTCGATCGGGATCGTTTTGATTCCGTTGTCTTTTCTCGTCGCGGAAATCTTGATGCGTATAGGAACAATGAGAACCGGAGAATCGGATGCGACTTCTTCACAGCTCCAGTCCCATTCAGGGGCGACTCGAGACAATTCCTCGGAAAGTGTTTCAGCAATGGTCATCTGCGCTCCTTTTCGATAGTGCAACCTCCCTTCCACCGGCAACAGGGTCAATTCGGGCGGATGCCGATTGCCAGCTGGGCGCGAACCAACATCGACTTTGCAAGAAATGACGATAGACTCCGCGTCCATGAATTTCCTTGGTCGAACGTTTAGGTGTTTTGCAATTCATTGCGTCCTTGTTTCCAACGCTGTTTTCGCCCATGCCGAAGAGCGCCTCAGCCGCACCAATCTTCTCTCGTATCACAAGAATGGAGAAATCGTTCAGGGTAAATCATTAAAGGATTGGAAGAAACGTCGCGCCGAGGTCATTGCCGGAATGCAGGAGGTCATGGGCCCCCTCCCGGGAAAGGAAAAGCGCTGCCCGCTCGATGTTCAGGTGGATGAAGAGGTGGATTGCGGCAGCTATGTGCGCCGACACATCACTTACCAGGCCGAACCGAATAATCGCGTCCCAGCTTACCTGCTGATTCCCAAAGTCGCTCTCGAAAAGAAACAGAAATGCCGCGGCGTTCTTTGTTCGCATCCCACCGACGGGGACGGAAATAAAACGGTCGTCGGTTTAACAAAAAAAGAAAATCGCGGTTACGCCATGGAACTGGCCGAGCGCGGATTTGTCACGATTGCTCCCGCTTATCCCATTATGGCCGGTTACAATCCAGACCTGAAGGCGCTGGGTTATGAAAGCGGCACCATGAAAGCAATCTGGAACAACATGCGCGCCATTGATCTCCTGGAATCATTACCCTTCGTGCAACGCGGCAAGTTCGCTGCGATCGGCCATTCCCTCGGCGGACATAATTCCATCTACACCGCGGTTTTTGAACCCCGCATTAAAGTCGTGGTGTCGAGCTGCGGCTTCGATTCTTACCTCGATTATAAAGATGGCGATATCACCGGGTGGACGCAGGAGCGCTACATGTCGAAAATGAAGAACTACGCGAAAGCCCTGGATAAAATCCCCTTCGATTTCTACGAAATGATTCCGGCCCTTGCTCCTGACGCGCTGTTCGTCAACGCGCCGACAGCGGATGCCAATTTTAAATGGCAAAGTGTTGATCGAATCCTCAATTCAGCAAAACAGGTTTACAAATTGTATGGGCGGGAAGACAAAATCCTCGTCAAACATCCGGATTGCCCACATGACTTCCCGAAAGATGTCCGCGACGAGTCCTACGCATTTATCGACACCAATCTCCGTTAACGGACCCTCTTCCAGGGCAGAAGAAGCATTTGGACGGTAGGGCGTCGCACTCAGTGCGCCGCTTGGCGGAAAAGGCCATTGAAGTCGGAGATTTCCTCTAGAGGGATTTTTCGAAATATTTCGCTTCACTTCCCGGCTTCGAATCCCGGCGCGCACGGAGTGCGACGCCCTACCTTGCCGATAAATTTTAACACGGAACCCCAATCAGGAGGATGTTTCGGTTTCTTTGGAAACGATAGGCGTGAGTCCCTGGATTCCGGCTTTAACGTCTTCCTTTGTCATCAACGTCGCGCCTTTGATTAATCGGCAAAACTCCTTTTTCGTCACGTGATGATGCGTTCCTTCACGCTCGGCCAGCGTGGTCATGGCTTTATATTTTACCTCGAGCCGTTCTAATTCCACGATGCGAAAGTATTCGCCTTCTTTTTTCCAGACCTGACCTTGCTGCAGTTTCAACTTCATGTCCCCTTACCATACGTCTCCTGCTCCTTGTGGCGAGCGCTATTCTTCGCCACCTAAAAATTTCAAAACACCTCTGAAGAAAGTTGCTTTCTGTTCCTGAATTCACCACAACTATCGGCTCAATTTTCTATCTATGCCGAAATCAAAACCTGAAGAGCAGTTGTTGAATTTATTGAAGTCCGTTTTGCCGAAAGCCGTTCCCGACGCGAAGCTCGCCGAGAAGATTTTCGACGCTTTCCAAAAGGAAATCTCCGCCAAGGACCGTTTCGCCGCGTTCGACAAGTTCTGCAAACGCGCTGAATTGCCTGACCTGGAAAAAAGCTCGGTCGAACAGGTGAAGAAACAATTTGAAGAATCCTTTGGTAAAGGCAGCGTTTCCATTGTTCCTCATCCAGGCAAAAAAGCCCTGAGCATCGAAGTGGAAACGCCCAACGGCATTCTCGAAGGCGTTGTGAAGGTCGGCGCAAAAGCCGAAGTTGAAAGCGAGACCGGCGACGAAGTGAAGATTACCTACATCCCCTTCCCTGTCGCCATGGAAACGGATCCGGAACTGATCTGGATGCTGGGACGCGACGAGCAGCTCAGCCCGGAAGAAGCGGCGATTTCATTGTCGAAGGCCGAACAAAGTTTCTGGGAATCCAAAGCCGGCCAGGAACATCTCAGCAAGCGCACCGAGCGAACGTTTCCCGAATTCATCGCCAAGGTTCCCGCCAAAGCGCTCGCCGAAGCCGGCTTGAAGCGTCATTACAAAGACCCGGAACCGCTCAAGCAAATCCGCCTGCTCAAGGCACGTAAGCACGACTAAGCGTTTTATTTCTCAATATCCGTTGGTCTCTTTCAAAGAAGGCCAACGGAATTTTTTTACCCCGGTTGGGCCAAATCCACTCGTTAGCAAATAATACGTATAGGTAATATTCGTTTGCCATCCTCGGTGCTTTAAAAGATATTCTGTCCAATCCGGTGTCGAAGTGAACTTGCGCTCACGAGAACAATTTTTGCGAAACTCAGCGCTCCTCGCGTTTGTTTTTAGCTCGCTGTTCGTCGTCGCCGGCACCCAGGCGAAGGATTGGCCAACGTTTCGTGGCGATGCCGCACTCCGCGGAGTTTCTTCCGAAAAATTGCCGAATGCATTTTCTTTGCTCTGGAGTTTCAAAACAGGCGCCGCCGTAAAGGCCTCCCCCATTGTCGCCAAAGGCAAAGTGTTCATCGGGTCCGGCGATACAAATGTTTACGCATTGAATGTTGCCGACGGAAAGAAGCTGTGGAGTTTCGCAACGAGCAATGCGGTCGAGGCCCCCGCCCTTTTTCTCAATGACAAAGTCTACGTCGGCGGAATTGATGGCTTCCTTTACGCCCTCAACGCCGAGAGCGGGAAACTGATCTGGAAGTATAAAACCGACGACAAAATTGTCGGCGCTCCCAATGTCATTCCCGGCAAACCGACCCAGGTCATCATTGGCAGTTACGATTACAAGTTGCATTGCCTCGACGTCACCACCGGCAAATCGAATTGGGTTTATGAATCGGGCTATTACATCAACGGCTCGCCTGCGGTCAGCGATGGCATCACAACCTTCGGTGGATGCGACGCGCTGTTGCACGTGATTTCTTTGAAAGACGGAAAGCAGGTCAAAGAAATCGAAATCAATGCCAACATCGGCGCCTCTGTCGCGCTCGTCGATAAGCGCGCGTATTTTGGTCACTACGGAAATGAGTTTCTCTGCGTCGATATCGCGAAGACCAATGTTGCCTGGCGTTATAAAAATCGTGACTTCGCCTACTTTTCTTCTGCGGCCGTAACCGATGACAAAGTCGTTTTTGGCGGACGGGACAAATTATTGCATTGCGTGAAGCGCGACGATGGCACGGAACTCTGGCATTTTGCCACGCGCGGAAAAGTCGATAGTTCGCCCGTGGTCGCCGGTGATAAAGTGGTGGTTGGATCCGACGACGGACGGGTTTACGTTGTTTCCCTCGCCGACGGCAAAGAAATTTGGTCTTACGAAATCGGAGCCCCGATTGGGAGTTCCCCGGCGGTGGCCGATGGAAAAATTGTGATCGGTAGCGATGACGGCGGCGTCTATTGCTTTGGAGGAGGCAAATGACATCCCGAAAAAGTCAATTTTCGTCAAAAGCCGGTCCTTTGAACCTTGCTTTTGGCTCGCGACGGCAAAAGCGCCGCTCACCGGGTCGCTTTTCGAGCAAATCTGTCCCTGTGACGCTTTTTTTACTCCAAAAAGGAGGTTTTCGTCCTTTTTGTGACTATCTTGGCTCTAAAAGTTCCGATTACGCGAAATTTGACGCCAATTACGGAGTCAAATTTCCGGGAAATAATTTTTCGACGCCGATTGCGGAGTCAAAATTCCGGGAAATAATTTTTCGACGCCGATTGCGGAGTCAAAATTCCGGGAAATATTTTTTCGACGCCGATTACGGAGTCAAAATTCCGGGAAATATTTTTTCAACGCCGATTGCGGAGTCAAAATTCCGGGAAATAATTTTTCAACGCCGATTGCGGAGTCAAAATTCCGAGAAATATTTTTTCAACGCCGATTACGGAGTCAAAATTCCGGGAAATAATTTTTCGACGCCGATTACGGAGCCAAAATTCCGGGAAAAATGCCGTGGCCGAAGATTTCAGCCTCAAAATTTCGTTAAAAACGCCTTGGCCGACATTTCAAGGGGTAAAAACCCAAGAAAGTCCCTCCTGTTGACCTTTCTACGACTTCAACGGTTAAAAATTTCGTTCGAGAGCTGCTTTGCGACTCGGAACTCGGGCTTTTGTCCAAAAAGTCGCACTTTTAGGTGGAAGATTCGGTCAATTTTGTGTCGAACACCTTTTGCTGCGGAGCCATCAGCCCGTTCATTAGTTCGCTTACGTTTCCGCGCCAACAATTGTGGCCTAATTAAACGTCATTCTTTCTCCTCGGAACAGAACACCGTTGGTGTTTTTGCGCCCGGTCTCTTTCAAATTTGCCCATGAGCACCACACCACTCCCTACCCCTCACGCTCCGCCGATACAAAAGGAAACGACGGTCGGAAACTATTTCGTTTCCAACTATCCGCCGTTCTCATTCTGGAAACCGGAAAATGCTTCGCAGATTTTCGACGCGATCAATCATCCGCCCCGTCGCAATTGGCAATCGATTATCGGCGATGCCCCGACAACTCCGCCCCTCGGTATTTACCTGCACATTCCGTTTTGCCGAAAGCGTTGTCACTTCTGCTATTTCAAAGTTTATACCGACAAAGATTCCTCCGAGATCCGCACCTACATCGACGCCGCCCTGAAAGAACTCGAAATTTATTCGAAGAAGCCCGTCATCGGTGGACGCACAGCGAACTTCGTGTATTTCGGCGGCGGAACGCCTTCGTATCTTTCGGTCGATCAACTCAAACATCTCACCGACGGGATGAAAAAACTCATTCCATGGGACGGCGTGGAAGAAGTTACTTTCGAATGTGAACCAGGAACACTCACGGATCATAAATTAAAAGCGATCCGCGACATGGGCGTAACGCGCCTAAGCCTCGGCATCGAAAACTTTTCCGATCACATCCTCGAAATCAACGGACGCGCCCACCGTTCCAAGGAAGTCTATCGCGCCTTCGGTTTCGCGCGCGAACTCGGTTTCCCGCAAATCAACATCGATCTCATCGCTGGCATGGTCGAAGAGACCGATGCCAACTGGGTCGATTGCGTGAAGAAGACCATCGAACTCTCGCCGGACAGCGTGACGATTTACCAGATGGAAGTGCCTTACAACACGGCCATCTATCAGCAGATGAAAGCGGAAGGAAAACTCGTCGCCCCGGTCGCCGACTGGGACGTGAAGCGCGAGTGGGTGAAATATGCGTTCAGCGAATTGGAAAAAGCAGGCTACTCGATTGCGAGCGCTTATACGGCAATCAAAGATCCATCTAAATTTAGTAGCAGCGGAGGTGAGTCCGCTCACTCTTCTTCGGGAAGTCAGAGCCGACTTACATCGGCTGCTACGGAAAAGGCGAAGTTCGTTTACCGCGACAAACTCTGGGCCGGCGCCGATCTTCTTTCCCTCGGCGTGGCGAGCTTCGGGCATTTCAGCGGCACGCATTACCAAAACCACCACGACTTCGAGCATTACATCCAAAAGGTCAACGCGGGCGAATTGCCGATCTTCCGTGCGCTGACGCCCACCGACGAAGAAAAGTTCATCCGCGAATTCATCCTGCAGCTGAAGCTCGGACGCAACCGCTTCGATTATTTCCAAAAGAAATTCGGCGTCGATCCCCGCGAACGTTTCGCCAAACCGCTGCAGACGATCCAGGATTGGGGTTTTGGAAAAATCGACGCCGAGGGAGTAAGTTTAAATAGAGACGGCCTGCTGCAAGTGGATCGCCTGCTGCACGAATTCTTTTTACCGCAACATA
>CBHTTJ010000040.1:0-33024 GCA_966095605.1 uncultured bacterium
CTATGCTTTTGAAACCTGCCGACGCTTCGCTCCAGCCCAAGGATATCCCGCTGGAAACGTTTTTTCACAAAATTGTGATGATGCGAAACAACTTCCGGGTGTTGGAACAGAAGATCAACGCGCATCCTCAACTCAGTGATGCAGAGAAGGTCGACATGCAGCAATACATTTCGAAATGTTATGGTTCGATGACGACGTTCAATATCCTTTTCAAAAGCGAGGATCATCAGTTCCGGTCAAAGTAACTCAAGCCCCCGCATTAGATCGCTTCAACCGATTCGCAACGCAAAGTCACGAGAAAGTCGGCGCCTTCGTTTTCCTTTGAGGTCAACGAAACGCTGCCGCCAAGTCGCTCCGCGGCTCGCTTCACGATAGCCAAGCCAATGCCGGTGCCCGGTGACTCCGACCCGGCATTGCCACGTTCAAACATTTTAAAAATGTTTTCCTGGTGATGCTGAGGAATTCCAACTCCGTGATCACGCACGTGGATGTGGCAGTGATCGTTTTTCATCACGCTAAAGATCTCCACCTTTGGTGCCTGTCCCGGTTGCGGAAATTTCAAGGCATTGGAAATGAGGTTGGAAAAAATCTGTAGCAACAGGGTTCGGTTGGCATGGACCGTTGGCAATGGCTTTTTAATTTTGATCACAGCGTGAACGCGTTCCACTTCGGCTTCGTGAAATGACAAAGCCTCTTCAATTACTTCTTCCAGGTGGACCATTTCCAATGGTAATTCGGAAAGGCTCATTTGACTGAATTGAAGAACATCGTTAATTAAAACGTTTATTGCGTTAGTCGCTTTGAGAATGCGAGTGAGATAGGCTTCCTTCTCTGACTCTGAAAGAGTCGCCAGCTCAGTTTTCAATACCTGAGCAAAACTATGAATCGCGCGGATCGGAGCTCGCAAATCGTGCGTCAAGGTGTGCGCGAAGGCCTCCAATTCCTCTTTTTGCGCGCGCAACTTGTCGTCCGCTTTCTTTCGCTCGGTCAGGTCGCGAGTGACTTTGGCGAAGCCCGTCAGGTTCCCACGTTTATCCCAGAGGGAAGTCAAAACGACATTCGCCCAAAACTGGGTTCCGTCTTTGCGAACGCGCCAGCCTTCTTCTTCGTAGCGACCTTCGCGGACAGCTACGTTCAATTCGTACGTCGGATGATCTTTGGCGATCGCTTCCGGCCTATAAAAAATGGAAAAGTGTTTTCCCATCACCTCATCAGCACTGTAACCCTTGAGCCGGCGGGCGCCCTGGTTCCATGAGCTGATCAGGCCGCGTGCATCCAGAATGAAAATCGCATAATCGCGCACCTGTTCCACGAGTAGGCGGAAGCGTTCTTCGCTTTCGAGCAACCTCTGGAAACTCTCCTCCTGTAACTTGCGCTGGGTCAGGTCCCGCGTGACTTTGGCAAAACCGGTAAGTCTTCCATTGGGATCTCGTAACGGAGTAATGATCACATTGGCCCAGAATCGCGAACCATCTTTTCGAACTCGCCAGCCTTCTTCCTCGTAACGACCGATTTCCTGCGCCATTCGCAATTCGAATTGTGGCTTTTCGTTTTCCAGATCGACTGCCAGGTAGAAGGTCGAAAAATGTTTTCCAATGATTTCCGATGCTTCGTATCCTTTAATGCGTCGGGCGCCTTCGTTCCACGATTGTACGATCCCCTCCTTATCGAGCATGAAAATTGCATAATCTTTCACCTGCTCGACCAAAACCTTGAACATTTCGGGCGAAGTGGACGACATTTTTGGCGGTTGCGGTTTGATCGCAATCTCTGATTTCGGCTCGATCGCGAGCGGGGCAACGTCTGCCTTGAGACGAAGAGTGCTTTTTTCTTCTTTTGGCGAAGAAACATAGTTGCCGAGCTTTTGTGCAAGGTCGACGAGTGCGTTGAAATCAGTTGGCTTAACTAAATAAGAGAAACAACCCAACGCATAGGCGCGGGAAATATCTCGATGATCATCCGATGAGGTCAAAAGCAGGATCGGACCGTCAAAGAGTGTTCGTTTGTCTTTAAGGAAACTCATGACATCGAACCCCGAAGCTTGCGGCATCTTCAAATCCAGCAAGAGTAGACTGGGTTCCGGAAATACGTTCCTGTCCTGATAGGGAGTCTCTCGAGAAAGGTAAGCGATTACTTCTGCGCCATCCTTCAATAAAATCAGCTTGGCGTTAACACGGGCCTTGGCAAACGCCCGCTCCATCAGGAATCGGGCATTTTCATCGTCATCGGCGGCCAGAACCGTGGATCGAATTACTTCACTCATAGGAGAAAAAGGATTTTGAGCCTACGTTGCCCGCCCCTTAGGGCGCAACCTGTAGGCTTTGTGGAATATCCCCTTATGGGGGTAGCCGTTTGAAGGGTTACATTCAGTAGTTAGGCGTCTTTGGCTCCCACGAAAAGAACCTGTCGAGTGTGCCCCAATTCCCGAGTTTATTTCAGTTCCGCCAACATTCGGGTGAAACAGCTAAGATCTGATTCGACGTGAAACTGTGCCTTATCCGCTTCCAATTTTTTCTTCAGAGTTTCGCGATACTCCGGCGTAAAAATGTTTTTCAGCCGCGGAAGTGACGCTGTCATGGCTTTGAGCATGGTGGAATGGTCTTCTGCCGTAAGAAATCCCTTTTCGGTCAGTGAACTTTCTGCCGCCGTAAACAACGTTGTCAGGCCGCCTTTCATCTTTCTAATCCCCTCCATGCGGAGGAGATATTGGCTATCTCGCCGGAGAAGTGGCATCAATTCGTCGATAAGATCGGCTCCTTCGGCGGCGGTACTGAGCATAAACGCCATGAGTTCGGTCATTTCCTGGTGGACGTCGCCCCCTTTATTTGCTGTGTCGACGTACAGAACAAACAACCTGTTGGCTCCCGAGAACAATCCATCGAAATTCTCCATCCTCGAATCCAACGGCAGTTTTTTATCCCTGAGCGCCTTGAGGTTTTCTTCAGCAGTCATCCGCTCAAGCAAAAGCTTACCATCGGTGTCCTTGTGAAGCGGCAAAGTAACTTTGCGTTCTTTGAAAACCTTTGCGGCAGTCAGGTAATCGGCGCCCGACCAAACGCGCTCTGCGGAGGGAATACCTGCCTCAGAAAACTTCGTTCCGGCCCGAGCGTCATTTGCGCCCCCACAAAGCCCCAGAAACAAACTCACCAGAAGCATCCATCTCATAAAGTGCCCTAAATTTTGCGTAACCGAATATTTTTCAGCGCCGCGCTCGTCTGCCAGGTTGCAATGCCAAGCGGCTTTGACAATTCAATATCACCCGGCCGCAATGAGACTTTTCGATCTTTTGTAGTGACCTCAATGAGATGATCGTCGTCGATCCATGCGTGGATTTTCTCGTTTTCAACACGAACGCGAATGTGGAACCAACGTTTCGGTTCGAAATAGCGGCTTTTGGTGCTGTCATTTTCTGAAGCGTCCATTCCATCCAGGCTCGATAATCCAACCACCGAACCGCCCCAACCTCCAACGATCAAGCTGCAAAAAGAATCTTTCACTGGGAAAGTCAGGCCGCAGAAAAAATCGCTCCCATCCACTTTCATGGCGTCCAATTCCACTTCGTAATCCACTTTCGGTAAATCGGTGTTGGTATAAGAAAGACCCGTCAATTCCCCACCCATATCGAGCTTGATCTGATTGTCTTCGGCTTTCACATCGCCGGACGCACCGAAGTTCGTGACCTTCCAGCCCGTCAAAGTTTTACCGTCGAACAAGGATTGCCAGGAGTTGGTGGTAGTCTCAGTGGCAGGTTTTGGTTCGACCTTCGTTTTATCTTCTGCGTGGGCCATTGCCACCACGACCCAGAGATACCCTGTAACGAGGAAAAATCGAACAACCGACCTGTACTTCATCTTAAAAAAATAAGCAGATTGCCCGATGACAACCAAGCAAATCCGCTTAAGAGTTAAGGTGTGTATCGCTCCATCGCGCAACTGATCGACCGGGTCATTATCAATCGTGCTTGTGCGGCGCAGGCGAAACCCGGGTTGCATCCGCCGCGTTATGAAGAGGCGATAGAATTATTGAAGCACACGGATTTCTTCTGCAATTTCGCTAAGGCTCCGGAAGTAAAATGGACTTCCGACACTCAATTGCAATTTCCGTCGCAGGTTTTCACGCCTTACCAGGAAGCCAACGTCGTTCATGCGCAATTTTTTCGCTGTGCGGAGCGATGGCAGGACCAACCGATTATTCTAATCATCCATGGCTGGAACGATGAGTTCGGCTATCGATTTCAATACCCAATGTTTGCGCGAAAGCTGGTGCGGGCGGGTTTGAACGCTGCTTTGATTGAGCTGCCATTTACTCTGCAACGACGTCCCCGCGCCAAAGGCGCCGTGGACGATTTCATTTCCGAGGATTTGTTTACGACGGTGCAGGCTGCCCGGCAGTCCGTGTGTGATGTGCGCGCGTTTTTAGCATGGCTTTCCGAACAGGGTTGCGAGCGGATAGGACTTTGGGGAGTTTCTCTCGGAGGGTGGATTACGGGCTTGATTCTTTGTCATGAACCGATCGTAGAAATGGGCGTGCTGGTGGTGCCGATTACCCGAATGGATCTCGCGGTAGAGAAGCTCGATTTTTGTGCTCCGTTGCGGAAAACGCTCGAAAATGTGGTGTTCGATTTTAAAAAATTGAACCTGCGTTCCTACCAACCCAAACCGACCTCCGATAAAATGTTATTCATTGAAGCGGAACATGATCTTTTTGCCGACAAGGATGCCATTGAAGAATTGGCGACGTTGTGGAAACCCGAAATCTGGCGTATCCCTCACGGTCATATTAGCGCGTTGTTTTCCCTGCCCCTCATGAATCGAACGGTGAAATGGATTCACCATAAAATGCAGGAACAAAATTCCGTTCATTCAAACGAAGAAACCCGCGCTACGATTTTGCGCGGTTCGCGTTGATCCTGCTTTTTAATTTCAACTTACTGCCGGGAACTCGTTTCGAAACAAATGGACTTTCATCCAGATAAAATCGCAACGGCCACTCTGCGGCTTTTGTGATGCCTATTCGCGTGGTGGTGATGACGGGGCCCCGTTCTTTCCGAAACAATTCCAGCGTCGGATTTTTGGCGATAAAAAGCGGTGAATTCAGATCACACAAATCCACATTGTCCAATTCGCGTTCAATGTTCATGGCCGCACAGAGCTTCGCGGGGCCATTGGTGAGATCGCGAAGGTCTGGCATCGGCCGATGTTTTCGCATGATTTCTTCGCCGAAAGCGACTTCCACACCGCGAACCAGGACCGCTTCAGCAGTCCCCTTGGGCTGACACACCGCGTTGAAACAGAAGTGATAGCCGTAAATCAGGTAAACGTAGCTCCGGCCGTGTTCCCCCCACATGGCACGATTGCGTGGGGTTTCACCGACCGCGCCGTGACACGCGGGATCATTTTTTAAATAAGCTTCCACTTCAACGATCGGGCCTCCGCAAAATCCCTCCGGCGTCCGCCGAATCAAAAAGTGACCGAGCAATTGTGGAGCAACAATATCAGCGGCGGGTTCGTAGAATTTTCGCGGCAGCGGAACGAACTTCATCAGGGAATAAGTAGCAGCGGAAAGGGTCTGGCTCAAACTACTTGTACTGCGGAGAACCAGTCAGTTCCATCGATGCACCCCTTACAATAATCGTGTGTGGTTTATCCATCGTCCAATAAGCGAGTTTCTTTCGGTGAAATCCCTTTTTGAACTGCAAAACAAAATCACGGTCGTTCTCGGTCTTTATTCTTTCCGCCAAGCGATAACCGTTCAGTTCTCGCATCATTTTCTGCAAAGCAAGATACGCCGGCTTCGGCTGAAGGTCAGAAGTCACTGTACCGAAATTGTGTTCTCCTTCCTCTTCCTTTGGGCCGTCGTTTTTCCAATCATACCAGATCGAAAGTGGAATGCCGTCGAGCAGATTCGATAACTGTTGGCGAACAGCGTAGTCCGCCTGCGTTTGAACTGAAAATTGTCCTTTGGCAGAAGAGAATCCCCACTCCCCGCTCAGAATCGGCAGTTTCTTCTGTGCATAACGGTCGATGAGCTCACGAAGCTTTTGGTAATCGGCAGCTGCAGTTTCAGGAGGGTCACCGCGATAGGGATGAACGCTAACGGCGTCCATGTATTGCAGAATGCCGGATTTGAAAAGTGTTTCGATAAAATCCAGAGGAATCCCGGAACTCGCCGGGCCGATAATCGTTGCGCTTTTGTCTGCCTGTCGAATGGCTTTCGCCGTCGCACAGGCGAGCGCGGTGTATTTTTCTGCATTGGGCTTTGGTCGCCAGAAGAAAATATTCGGCTCGTTGTAAATCTCCCACGCAATGTTTTTGCCTTTGAAATGACTGGCAGCGGCAGCCGCCCAACGCGCGAAGGCAGCGATGCTTTCGGGGCGCTGTGGTGAGGCCGTGTGTTTCTCCATCGCTTGCGTGATCGGATTCGGACTTTCCACCACTTCTTCGTAGTGATGATTTGAGTAATCCAGAATGTAGATCGCGCTCAGACCGCGTTTTTGCAAATTGGCAGTCAGTTCGTCATAGGGAGAAAAATCGTATTCACCTTTCCTTTGCTCGGTATATTCCCAACTGAAGTCCATGCGAACCCACTTGAATCCTGCGGCTTGAATCAGGTCGAGGTCTTTCTCCTGTCCTTTAACAAAGTGAATGTTCACGCCGACTCCGGCAGGAATAACCATCTTTGGAATTTGGCTGGCAAAAAGGTTCCACGAGAAGAGGACAGCGAGACAGGCCAGTTTACAACTCATGGTCATTCGACGAATCCAGTGTTTAAAAACTCAGAAATTCTCCCTTCAAATCCAGCGCCTATTTTGGCTCAAGACGGGCAATTTCCGCCATAATCTGATCAGCCACCTCCTGGTAAATGGCTTTGAGGCGTTGCTTATCGCACGTTTTTGCTTCTGCGCGAAGTTCCGTGAAGAGCATCGGTTTGCCATACTTAACGATGACCCGATGTGGACGTGGGAATTTCATGTGGCGACCGTACGCTTCGTAAGTGCCGAAAACTCGGACGGGTATCACCGGCGCGGTCGATTTGATTACGGTCAGACCGATGCCAGAACGTGCCGGTTGTAATTTGCCATCGCGTGTACGAGTTCCTTCAGGAAATAAAATAATTCCTGCGCCACCGAGCAAGCGGTCGAGAATGATCTTTAATCCTTTCGCGCCTCCTCCGTCACGATCGACAGGAACCGCATTCCACGATCGCAAAATGGATCCGACGATCGGAAATCGGAATAGAGATTCACGGGCCAGATAATTAATGTCACGCGGAAGCGCGGAGCCGACCAACGGTGGGTCGAGATAGCTGGCATGATTGGAAGCGAGAATGACCGATCCTGTCGTAGGAACATTTTCCGCTCCGAAGACACGCCAACGGAAATAGAGTTTGTAGAGCGCTCGAAAAGCTGTCCACCCGACGCGGTAACTCAGGTTCATTGTCGCGCGGCGAGACGTTTGTTGATCTCAGCGATGATCAGGCCGCTGGTTTGCTCCGGCGTTTGACCGGAATTGTTAATGATCATAGCACCGAGAGGAATCATCAAAGGCGCGGTGGCGCGTTGACTGTCACGCTGGTCACGTGCGGCAAGATTCTCCTGCACTCCTTCGGCGGCGCGACGTTTCGAACGCTCGTGCAGGCAGGCATCGAGGTAAAATTTAAAATCGGTCTCCGGAAAGACATTGGTGCCGATATCACGGCCTTCCATCACCAGGCTTCCGAATTGGATGCACTCCCGTTGCTTCGCTTTCATCCAATCGCGAACTTTAGGTATCGCAGCGATCACCGAGGTGGCGGAGCTGGTTTCTGCCGTGCGAATTTCTTTAGCCGGGAAATAGCCTTCAACAAGAAAGTGAACCGAACGAAGTCCCTGCGATTCGACGCACTCCAGGGAGGTTTTCCATTTCCGCAACAAGGCATTGACTGCTCTCGCTTCGTGGGGATCGACGTTATTTTTTAAGCAATACCATCCTAACGTGCGATACATGGCCCCCGTATCGACGTAGACATAGCCGAGGGCCTTCGCGACCAACTTGGCATTGGTGCTCTTGCCGCTGGCACTGGTGCCATCGATGGCGATGACATTGGTGCGCTCGGTTTTGCGAGGGCTTTCGGGCTTCAAAATGGAGGGATCGGCGCTCAATGTCTCAACGTTCACGTATTTGCTATCAGTGTGCAAATAATTCATCGTGCGTCAAACGCTTGCCAGTCTTTCCTTCGAGAATCGTAGCACCGAGACCGTGGGGCGGTTGGGCGGCGAGTTTCTGGAAGAAATTAGGAAACGTTTTCTTCACACACTCAGGATTCTTGATTTTTATTCCCGGAACTTTCAATCCCAGAATCGCAAAGCACATGGCCATCCGATGATCGTTGTAGGTTTCGATTTCGGCGCCGTGGAGCTGAGAAGGATAAACGATGAGTGTTTCGCCGGTTTCAATCACCTTTGCCCCACATTTGGCTAATTCCGTCCGAAGCGCCACGACACGCTCGCATTCCTGAACACGCAAACGTTCCAAATCTGTGAATTTTATTTCCTGACCGGGCAAAAGGCCGGAGGTAAGAGGACCAAGCGTGATGGCAGTCATGATGCTATCACCAAGGTCTTCACGACGAGAAACATCACGGTTCGGTTTTAAAAATTGCGGAAAATGTTGGTCGATCTGCCAGTCTGATTCCGGCCAATGCTTTACCACGATACTATCTGAAAGTTCGCCCGGATTCATCAATTGCGCCGCCCAAAAATAACTCCCGCTCGACGCATCCGGTTCAATTTGAAAGGTTCCGCCATCCATGGGAAACGCTTCCATTAAATTCAGAGTCATCACCACATACGGCGATTCGTCAGCATTCTCCCCAACCACTTTCACTTTCCATTGATCGACTCCGGAAGCGAGCAGCAGTGCGGAGGCGAACTGGGAGCTTTGTTCAATGCTGACGGAGCAGGAGGCTTCGCGCGGGCCGGTCCCGTAAATTTTTACAGGGAGTTTATCATTCCCTTTTTCCGATTCGACGCGATAGCCGAGTTCGCGCAGGGCCTTGAAAAGGGCGCCTTGTGGACGTTCGTGCATCCGGGGAATGCCGTGCAGGCGATAAACCCCGTGTCCGAGGCAAACAAACGCCGAGAGAAAACGAGCGGCTGTGCCGGCGTTTTCGACGAATAATTCGAGAGGTTTTTCTTCAGTTCCCGCACAAGGAATACGGCCGCCCAGCCCCTGCACGATGATCGTCCGGTTGCAAAATTCATCGGGATCGTTTTCGACCAAGATATCGAAACCTAATCTTTGCAAACAGTTCACCATCGCCTGAGTATCTTCGCTCCAGAGCGCGCCTTTCAGGGTGGTCTTACCATTCGCCAACGCCGCGAGAATGAGCGCGCGATTCGTAATACTCTTGGATCCAGGCACAGTAATTTCCGCGCGGACGGGCGAATCCAGAGGCACGATTTCGATTAAGCTGGGCAAAGGCATTCGAAGAAGAAATGAGACACGAATTTCACGAATTTTCACGAATTAGTTTTTGCATTCGTGCTAATTCGTGTCTAAAAAATCCGTGTTGTTTCGTGTCCATCCGCTTGATCAAGACTGGGAACCCGATCTCCAGTCGTCTCTCCGTTCTTTGGCTTTTTGAAAAAATTCCTCAATCGCTCCAACATTCCCGTTATCGAGCGCGTGACGAAATTCTTCGAGGTCTTCGATAAAAACTCCGAGGACCCGGGAAAGATTCTTGCGATTCGCCAAGGAAATATCCCGCCACATCTCGGGCGAACCGGAGGCAATGCGCGTGGTGTCGCGAAATCCATTCGCACAAAGACTGGCCTGTTCCTTCGGATGAACCGGGCTCAACACATAATTCGCCAGCTCCGCAGCCACCACATGCGGCAGGTGACTCGAACGGCTGACCAGATCGTCGTGTTTCTCGGGAGACATCGTCAGGACGCGCATTTCCAAAGCGCGCCAAAATCCTTCGACGGCTTTAGCGGCTTTCATGTCCGATTGCGATGTTGGAGTCACGACGCAGACCGCATTTTGAAAAAGCTCGGCTCGAGCGGCGCTCACGCCCATTTTTTCCCCGCCGCACATCGGATGACTGCCGATAAAACTTCCCCCCGCACTGGCGAACAACGATTCCAATTCTTCCACCACCGTTCCCTTAACACTGCCGACATCGGTAATAATCGCGCCTCGTTTCAGGCTGGGAATCAGTTCCTCCGCAAGTTCGCCCATGCGCGACAACGGTGTGCAGAAAATAATCAGGTCGGCATTTTTAACAGCTTCCTGAAGGTCGCGCGTGGCCAGATCGACCACGCCAAATTTCTGGCATTCCTCCACACTGGCCGTGCGACGCACATAGCCGGCGACGCTGGCCGCAAGCTTGCGTTGTTTGATGGCGAGTCCAAGTGAACCGCCCAGCAAACCAACGCCAATCAGTGTGATTTTCTGGAAATGCACTGGGGAAATTAAACTGACGTCTCCCCTCAGTGGCGAGAGGAAATTGCTAACAACGAGTTCGGGCGCAACGTCGGGTCAGGCAGACTTCGGCTTGAGCAAAATCGCCTTCTTGCTCGTGCCTTCGACTTCCACGCTGGATGTTTGGATATCCGGATCGTCTTTCAAAGCGTTGTGCACGATCCAACGATCACTGGAATTCATCGGTTCCAGTTCGACAATATCACCCCAGCGACGAACTTTTTCCGCGGCTTCCTTGGCTTTCTTCACCAAGGCATCGCGCGCCTGCGTGCGATATCCGCCCACGTCGACCGTAATCTTCGGGGCATTCGGATCCAGCTTAAAAAGCAAGCGGTTCACGAGATACTGCAGGTCGCCGAGGGTTTGACCCTGGCGGCCGATCAAGCGACCGGTATCTTCGGTGGTATTGACGTTGAGAAAAATGCCGCCGTCGACGGACTGTTCTTCGACCGTGCCGGAAAAGCCAAGGGTCTTCAGAAGGTCTTCGAGAATAGTTTTTGCTTGAGCACTCATAGTTATCAAACGCTATTTCTTTTTCTTGGGCGGAATAATCTCCACATTCGTCTTGCCGTCAGGCGTCTTTGCGTCCGCGGTCTTCGTCAGCTTGGTCTGCAGAATTGTTAACGAATTTTGCACGATCCAGTAAAGCGTTAATCCTGAGGACATCGTATACAGGATGAACATGAACATGAGCGGCATGTACTTCATGAGCTGCTGTTGAGCCGGGTCCATCGAAGGCGAAACCGGCGTAATGCGCGCCTGGTAAAGCAGCGTCGCACCATAAATAATTGGTAAAATATTGATCGGGAAGCCGGCGAGGTAGCCAACCGTATCGGGTTGGGTCAGGTCAAACGCCCAAAGGAAATGCACGCCGCGCAGTTCAATTGCACTACGAATCATCGTATAGAATCCCATGAAGACGGGAATCTGGATCACCATTGGCAAGCATCCACCGACGGGGTTGATCTTCTTTTCCCGATAAAATTCCATCTGCTTGCGTTGCGCCTTGGCCGGATCGTCCTTGTACTTCTCCTGAATGGCCTTTAATTCGGGCATAAACGCCTGCATGCGCTTTGCCGACCGTGTGCTGGCGGCGGTCAAGGGCCAGAAAAGAAGTTTAATGAGAACCGTGATGACGACGATGATCCAGCCGTAGCTCACCGCACCGTTGAAAATGCTGTGCAAACCGTTCATCGACAGCAGGAGCATCTTCGCGAAAAACGTGGTCAACCCGAACAACGAGAGCGGACCGGGCATCTTGAAACCCATCACGAGGTCCAGGTCGTTCTTCATGTCTGCGGCGATCTTTGCGAGCTTATTATATTCTTTTGGTCCCGCGTAGATCGTGAATTCCCGGGTCAACTTTCCACCCGCCGCGATGTTTGTGGAGGCATAGAAAACGGAGGTTTGTAAACCATTGGTCACCGCTGATTTGTTGATCACCACCATTTCTTTTGCGTGCGGCAGATCAATGGTGTGGGAGGCAATTTTAATCGCCGGATCTTTTAAGACTGTGGTGAGGGTGAAGAATTGGCTGTGAACGTCGGCCCAGACAATCTTCCCCGTTTCTTCATAATAATCTCGAATCGTGGGAGAGCCGCAACCGAGCATCGAGGCGGACCGAAACCAACCCATATGCTGCAGGGATTCGGAGCTGCCATCATAACGATAAAAACCAACCGTATCAGGTTTGTCCCGCGTGCTCGTTGGTGCCGCTGTGCCGATGACCCATTCTTCCGGTGGCAAGGTGATTGCCTGCTGCGAATGATTTTCGAAGCGCGCTTTCGCCGTCACCAGGTAGTTGGAACCAATATTAAATTCCTTCACCAGCGTGATGTCATGAGGCAGCGCTTTCTCCGCACGCACACCGGTGGCCGTCTGGGTCAGGGTGAAATTCCCGTCGCCCTGCAGCGAAGGTCCGCCGAGCAAAGCCAGGACCGGGACCAACGCATCGTTATTGAGACTGGCGTAGGCGTTGGTGGTAAAATTCTTATCAATTCCGTGCTCCGTCGTCGGCGGATAGCGTTTGATCTGCACCTGCTTTAAACCGCCACCATGGGAAGTGAACGTATAAATGGCGTCGTCGTTGGAAATGGTAATCGTCTGCTCCGGGGCCTCTGGATTAAACGGCACCGGCTTTTCTGCCTGGGCATTGACGTGTGCGTTGGTGGAAGACGCCGTGTTCGTTGACGAAACCGTATTTGTGACACTCGCGACGTTATTCGTCGCGGGAGCTGGCAGTGGAGGATAAAATTTCCGCTCCAGCATCGGCCAGGAAACGATCAACAGGACGCAGGCAACCAGGAGGACTATAGATTTACGATCCATCGCTAAATTAAGTATTTTTAAATTTTAATGGACCCGGCGGCACCGGGTCATGACCGCAACCGCCCCATGGATTACAACGACAAATCCGTTTGATCCCCAGCCAACTTCCTTTTACCGCGCCATGGGTACGAATTGCTTCGGCAGTAAACACCGAACAACTCGGTTCGTAGCGGCAACGGCCCAATGGACCAAATACCACAGCGAGCAGCGGCGACAGCGTCCAGCGATACAGACGAATTGCGAGAGTCAGGCTGTATTGCGCGATGTTCACGTTTCTTTCAACAATCCGCCGCGCCGGAGCGCCTGCAGAAAGTCTTTTTCCACCTCGCTGAAATTCTTACCCACGATTGAGTTTCGCGCCACCAGGATCAGGTCCACGGGTTGACACAACTCGTGCTGATGCAGACGGAAACTTTCCCGCAAAAGACGACGCGCGCGGTTGCGAATAACCGCGCCGCCTATTTTCTTTCCAGTTATGACTCCAATTCGATGGGTTTCCCCTTGCCGTGGCAACCAATTGGCAATCAGACATCCGACCGCCAGTCGCTGGCCCTGATTGCGTACCCGCGCAAAATCCCGACTTAATTGAATGCGTCGGGATCGCGGAAGTTGCAACCTAGCCGAGGAACCGGCCATGTGAAGGATCAGACCGGAGTTAATTTCTTGCGACCGACACGGCGGCGATTGCTCAGAATCGCACGACCACTCTTCGTCGCATTACGAGAACGAAATCCGTGCTGACGTTGGCGGCGAATTTTCGATGGCTGATATTGACGTTTCATGTTCTTTCCAAAATGAGCCAGAGAAGATACCGGTGGCGCAGGGGGTGTCAACAGGCGAATGCGCCTGTTTAACTTTATCTTGGAGAGGCAAAAAGGACAATTCCGGAGGTAAAATAGCGATGGAACCCGCCTTTTCACCACCCCGATTGGGAATGGCACGTCGCTCGGAGATCGGCCGGTCGAAGTTCCGGGAGCAGCAAATGCTTTAACGTTAACGGGCTTTTGGACGGTGAACCGGGTTTTTGCAGCCTCAAAAACTGCAAAAAGTCGCAAATCCTTGTCAGAAGGCATTTTCCAGCTCCCGGAAAATTTATTTCTCTAAAAATAAATTTTTTCCGGCGAGCAGAAAAAAAATATTTTTTTTGCCGAGAGTTTTCCCGGAAGCAGAATTCCGGGATTTTTTTTGGCAAGACTTTTCCCGGAGGTAGAATTCCGTGATTTTTAGTGACGAGAGTTTTCTGGCGAGCAGAAAAAGTTTTTCTCCGGGAAATAAGTTTTCCGGGAAGCAGAAAAAAAATATTTTTTGTGACAAAGTTTTTCCGGGAGCCAGAAAAGTTAAGTTTCGAAAATAAAAGTTTTCCGGGAAGCAAAAAACTTTTGGCAAAAAAGAAAAAAGTTTTCCGGGAGGCAGAAAAGTCTCGGCAAAAGAAATAAATTTTTTCTGGAAGGCAAAAAACTTTCGTTTTTCGGGTGCCGGAAACCCGGGAAAGGAGACTTTCTGGATGTTTGTGGCAGGGGCATCTCCGGGAAGCCGGAAGACTCCAAAAATATGGCAGGAGCTTTTCGGGGGAGTCGGAAGGGTCGGTTTTTATCGCCAGGGAATCTTGGGAGAGTGGAACCGATGAAATTTTATGGCAGCGGTAGTTTGGGAAGGTTTTTGAGGAATATTGATTTCGACCACGCCTTTTCAGGGAAGCCAACGATCTTTGTTCGCAACGCGTGAATCTTTTGTTACCCTGAACGTCTCAATTTTGTGTCCACTCGAAGATTTATCGGCTTGGCTGTGTTGTCATTTGTGGTGACGACGAATCTGTTCGCGGCGTCACCGTCGTCGAAGGGAATCAGTTTCAACCGGGACATTCGCCCGATCCTTTCCGACAATTGTTTCAATTGCCACGGTCCGGACGAAAAGAAACGCAAGGCGAAGTTGCGACTGGACACCCGCGAAGGGGCTACTGCTATCCGCGACAAGGTTCAGGCGATCAAACCGAAGGACCTTGATGGAAGCGAACTCTGGAGTCGCATCAATGCCAAGGATCCAGACGACATCATGCCTCCGGTCGATTCCAACAAGAAACTGACGGCGCAACAAATTGAGACGTTGCGTCGATGGATTCTCGATGGTGCGCCTTACCAGGGGCATTGGGCGTTCGAAGCTCCGCGCAAACCTGCGTTGCCAAAAATCTCGAAGAAAGCCTGGCCGAAAAACGAAATCGATTACTTCATCGCGGCCGCCCTTGAAGAAAAAAATCTTAAGCCGGAAGACGAAGCCAAAAAGGAAACGTTGATTCGTCGTGTCACGTTTGATCTCACTGGTTTGCCACCGACCCCGGAAGAGGTGGATGCTTTCGTCGCCGACACCAGGAGCGGAGCGTATGAACGTCTGGTCGATCGCCTTTTGGCATCAGCGCGTTATGGCGAGCAACAGGCGAGGTATTGGCTCGACGCCGTTCGTTACGGTGACACCCATGGATTGCATTTGGATAACGAGCGTTCCATGTGGCCTTATCGTGACTGGGTGGTGAAGGCGTTTAACCAGAACATGCCCTTTGACCAATTTACGATCTGGCAGATCGGCGGCGACCTTCTTCCCAACGCGACCACGGAACAGAAAATTGCCTCCGGCTACAATCGTTGCAATGTCACCACCAGTGAAGGTGGATCGATCGACGATGAATATTACGTCCGCTACGCGGTGGATCGCACGGATACGACCTGCGTGAACTGGATGGGATTGACCGCCGGGTGTGCCGTTTGTCACGACCACAAATTTGATCCGCTTTCTCAACGCGAGTTTTATTCGCTCTATTCCTTCTTCAACAACTGCACCGAGAAAGCGATGGACGGCAACATCGCGTTGACCGCGCCGATGATAAAACTCAAAGGACCGGAACAGGAAAAACAACTGAAGAGCCTCGACAAAAAAGTCGCGAAATTAAAAAAAGACATCAATGCCGCCCTCGCGAAGGTGAGTTACGAAGATCCTAAACCGCATGAGCTCAAGAAACTTTCCGAACCTCGCGAGATTGTTCTCCTGGATGAATCGGCTCCCGAGGGCACGACTCCGGTAAACAATGAAAATACCCCGGCCATACAGTGGGTGACTGCCGAAACAGGGAAAGTCTTCAGTGGAAAGAAAGCAATCACGCGCACAGCAACGGAGTTGGCGCAGGATGTTTTCGACAATTTTAAAACACCGTTGATCGTTGGGACGAACGATACGTTTTTTGTTTCCGTTTACATCGATCCGACGAACCCGCCAAAGGCGATCATGTTGCAATTTCGCACCACGGATTGGACCCATCGCGCCAATTGGGGTGATGAATACGTTATTCCGTATGGCGAAGGCAAACGCGGACCGGAAAAGGTCATTGCCGGTGCCCTGCCGAAAAAAGGTGAGTGGGTGAAACTCGAGATTTCTGCGGAAAAAATGCAGATGAAAAAGGGATTGCGTATTCGAGGGATTGCCCTGACGCAATTCGGCGGAACTGTTTACTGGGATAAAGCTGGAATGGTGGCGAGCCTGGAACAGGAAGATCGATCATTGGAATCGCAGTGGGCGTGGGAGGTTCATCAACGCGCCGAAAATGCGATGAGCCTGCCCGCGGAAATTTCCAAAATGATTCGAGGAAAACAGACTGACGAGACGAAGAAGGCGTTGCGGAACTATTATATCGAAAATGTTTATGCGAAGACGCGCAGCATTTTTGATCCGCTGCACGCTCGCAGCAAGCCGCTCGAGGATGAGCGCAAGAAGATCGAAGACAGTATTCCCGGAACCATGGTGATGGAGGAAATGGAAAAGCCGCGCGGGGCGTTTATTTTGCGACGCGGTGAATATGATAAGAAACTCGATCCGGTTCAGGCCGCGACGCCGGCATTTCTTCCACCCCTTCCTGCAACGGACAAAACGAATCGATTGGCTCTCGCGCAATGGTTGATGGCGACGAACCATCCTCTGACTTCGCGCGTGATTGTAAATCGTTACTGGCAGCAATTTTTTGGAACCGGCCTGGTGAAAACGTCACAGGATTTCGGTTCCCAGGGCGAATGGCCGTCGCATCCTGAATTGCTCGATTGGCTGGCCGTGCATTTCATGGAATCGCATTGGGATGTTAAGGCAATGCACCGCCTCATCGTGACCTCCGCGGCGTATCGTCAGGATTCCCGGGTCACGGCTAAAAAACTGGAAGCCGATCCAGAGAATCGTCTGATTTCGCGTGGACCGCGCTTCCGTTTGGACGCCGAGCAGATTCGCGACAACGCATTGTTTGTCAGCGGGCTGATGCAGGAGAAAATGGGTGGACGCGGCGTGAAACCTTATCAACCGGAAGGAATATGGGAAGCGGTCGGGTATACGGGGAGCAACACCTATAAATATAAACAGGACCACGGGCCCGAGGCTTTGTATCGGCGCAGTCTTTACACCTTTTGGAAACGCACGGCGCCGCCGCCAGCGATGACGACTTTTGATGCTCCTTCGCGCGAGAAATATTGTGTTCGCCGTGAGCGCACCGATACGCCGTTGCAGGCACTTGCCACGATGAACGACATACAATTTGTCGAGGCGTCGCGTCACCTTGGCCAGCGAATCCTGGAAAAGAGTGCAAACGTCGATCGCCAGATTGATTATGGTTTTCGACTTCTGACGGCGCGGCATCCCTCCGGTGGTGAAAAGCGAATTCTGAAGAGCGCGTTGAACGATCTGCTGGCGAAATACAAAACGGATATCGCGGCTGCCACCAATTTAGTCTCTGTCGGCGAATCGCCCGCGCCCAAGGATAAAAATCCGGCACAGTTGGCTGCCTATACCATGTTCGGAAGTCTGTTGCTGAACCTCGACGAAACGGTGAACAAAAACTAATATGAACCCGCTGCAAGAACATCTTCATCTGCTCAGTCGTCGTCACTTTTTCAAGAGCACTGGCCTCGCCGCGGGCCGAATTGCGCTCGCCGGTTTGATGTTTCCTGAACTGTTGCGTGGCGCAACTGCTCCCAAAAGCGCCAGCAAAGGCGGACTCGCTCATCCCGCGTTGCCAGGTCTGCCGCACTTTGCACCCAAAGCAAAACGGCTGATTTATCTTTTCATGAACGGCGGGCCTTCGCAGATGGACCTGCTTGATTACAAACCCGGGCTGGCGAAGATTTTTGATACTGACCTCCCGGAATCCATCCGAAATGGACAACGTTTGACGACGATGACTTCAGGTCAAGCCCGTTTCCCGGTTGCTCCATCGAAATACCAATTTAAACAATACGGAAAATCGGGGATCTGGTTCAGCGAACTGCTGCAGAACACCGCACAAGTCGCGGACGAGTTGGCCGTTGTTAAAAGCGTCAACACCGAAGCCATCAATCACGATCCTGCGGTCACATACATTCAAACCGGTTTTCAAATTCCAGGAAAACCGAGTCTTGGTTCCTGGCTTTCTTACGGTCTCGGAAGCGAATGTGACAATCTTCCGGCTTTTGTTGTCATGACTCCGAGTTGGTCTGCGAAACGCGAGGCGCAAGCTTTGTATCAACGCCTTTGGGGTTCGGGGTTCATTCCGACAAAACATGCCGGTGTCGCGTTGCGAGCCAAGGGCGATCCCGTGCTTTATATCAATGATCCCCCTGGCGTCAGCAAAGAGACACGTCGGGATTGGCTCAACGCGCTGTCGAAACTGAATCAGGCGGAATACAAAAAGATCGGCGACCCGGAAATAAACACGCGTATTTCACAATACGAGATGGCGTTTCGCATGCAGTCGTCCGTTCCTGACCTGACCGATATTTCCAAGGAATCCAAGGCAACGCTGGATTTGTACGGTCCCGAAGCGACGACCCCGGGAACATTTTCTCACAGCTGTCTGCTCGCGCGTCGTCTGGCCGAGCGTGGGGTCCGGTGTATCGAAATTTTTCACCGCGAATGGGATCATCATTTCAATCTCACGCGGGATCTACCGTTACAGTGTCGGGATGTGGATCGCGCTTGTTACGGTTTGATTACCGATTTAAAGAATCGCGGTATGTTGGACGAAACGCTGGTCGTCTGGGGCGGGGAGTTTGGACGGACTGTTTATTGCCAGGGCAAATTGACGCCCGATGACTACGGCCGCGATCATCACCCGCGTTGTTTCACCATGTGGATGGCGGGTGGAGGAATTAAAGGTGGAACTGTTTACGGCGAAACTGATGATTTCAGTTACAACGTGGTCCGTGATCCTGTTCACATCAGCGAGATCAACGCGACGATTTTGCACTGCATGGGCATCGATCACCGCAAGTTGACGTATAAGTTTCAAGGCCTTGACCAACGCTTGACGGGAGTGGAAGAGCGGAGTGTTGTCAAAGGCATTCTCGCCTGAAGCAGAGTTTAATCTGCCTTCATAACGCAAAATAAAGTTGTGAGTCGTTGCTCGCGAATTTATGCTTTGCGTTGCGCTCGCCCATGAAGGCACCCAAAAAAGCAACCGAAACGTTTTTTTATAGCCTGATCTTCCTGCTCGTGGTTGCCATCGCGTGGGGAGATGAACTGACGGGCTTTGAAGTGCGCTTCTTTGTCTTTTATTACTTGCCGATTGCCGCCGCGGCCTGGCGGGGTGGAAAATTGGCAGGAGTCCTGACATCCGTCCTGGCATTGATAGGCTGGGGTTACTCTAATTTCTTCGTCGATGGCCATTCGACATTCGTGAGGTATTGGAACGCCGGAGTGGTTCTCGTCGCCTTTTTAACGGTGGCTTTTCCCATGGCCTGGATTGGCCGCGAAGTCCGTCAGCTTCGACAACTCCTCCCGATATGTGCGTGGTGCAAAAAGATCCGCGACGATAGCGGCTATTGGGAACAGGTGGAAAAATATTTAAAAAGAAGGAACAAAACGGAATTTACACATGCCGTTTGCCCGGACTGCGCGGAACGCTTTCACAAGCCCGTGCTCCTTCACGCGGAAAATAATCCCGATGAGTTGTTCCTGTTTAGAAACGCTGTGACTAAAGCCAATCTTCCCCACCGGCTCTTTTCGGTAAATGACGGCCAGCAGGCAATCGATTGGCTCAGCGGGACAAATGAGTTTGCAGATCGGACCAAATTTCCAATTCCCGATGTTCTCCTCATTGATTTGAAAATGCCGGCGAAAGACGGTTTTCAATTGCTGGAATGGATTCGGAATCAAAAAGACCTGAAGGATATTCCTGTGTTGGTTTTAAGTTCCTCCGAAGAGCCTGACAGTATCAAAAAGGCCTATGACTTGGGGGCGACCTCTTATTTTATTAAATCCTCGAACTACGCCGACGTGACCGAGTTCCTTCAGACCAGCAGCCATACGCATTGATTTGGGTGTTAACTTTTTTCCGCGATAAGACGACAGCTTTCGGCTACCAGCGAAAGATTTTCCAGAAATTGCTCCTGTTTCGTTTCCGGGAGAGCCGATAAAACCTCAACTTGCAATGCCAAGGCTATTTCGCGCGCCTGTTGGTACTTTTGTTTGCCTTCAGGCCGAAGCACCAGGAGATTTGCGCGACGGTCCTTTTCATGGGCGCGCCGGGCCAGCAGGCCCGCTTTTTCCATACGATCAACCAAAGAAGCAATGGTATTTGGATCGCTGGCCATTTTTTTTGTGAGTTCCCTCTGCATTAAACCGTCAGCGTCGGTTTCAATCAGAGTGCGCATCACTGTAAATTGATCCGGCGTGATTCCCAGGTGAGCGATGCGTCGGCGAAATGCCTGGTTTAGTCCGTACCATGCATGCCGCAGAAGAATTGGCAGTCGGCGCCGACTGGGGGCGTCAATTGGCGGTTCCGCTTTCTGGTCTGGCTTCCGTTTTGGCATTTCAGGAATAGTACGTGTAGGTATCATTTGATTTGCATCTCGTCCAGCCTTGTTGAATAGTGCAGCGGTTCATCTTTGTCCTCAGCAATTGCTTTATGAAATCAAATTTTGCGGTGGCCCTGGTGCTCGGTTTTCTGACGGTCGCACCAGCTTTTTCCATTCAGGCAAATACTTCCGGCTGGCTTAATTGGCGCGGACCCAATCAAAGCGGCAGTTCGGACCAGAAGAATCTACCCGAAAGTCTTGATCCGAAAAAGCCATTATGGTCGGCGGAATTCCCAGGAATGTCCACGGCGGTCGTGGCTAACGGTAAGATATATATCATGGGTTTCGTCGGGGAGGGGCCGCTTTTGAAGGAGGGCGTTGCCTGCTTCGATGCGAATACCGGGAAAAAACTTTGGGAGAAGCTCTATTTGGATTTCTTAAGCGATACCATTTACAAACGTTACGCCACTTCAGCACCGACAATCGATCCGGAGACCGGAAACATTTACATACAGGATACCCAAGGCATTTTTGCTGGATTTACCCCCGATGGGAAAATCCTGTGGGAACGCTCCATGATGGAAGAATATGGTCGTCTGACCTTTCCTAATGGTAGAACGGCTTCTCCTGTGATCGACAAAGATTTGGTGATTACTCGTGGCATTACGGCGAATTGGGGGGCGAATGGGCCAGCTTCTGATCGCTTTTATGCTTTTGACAAGAAAACAGGCGAGATTGTTTGGTCATCTACCCCGGGTGCGCAGCCTAAGGACAACTCTTTCTCGCATCCGGTGCTTTCCTGGCTCGACGGAAAACGTGTTTTTTACGCTGCGACCGGCGATGGCGCTGTGGTTGGTGTAAACGCTCGGACCGGTGAACCTATCTTCCGCATTCCGTTGTTCAAAGCGGGAATTAATTCCTCCGTGCTTTTGCACAAGGACGACAAAATTATCGCCATTTACGGAACCCCCTACGAACCTGGCCAAATGGTGGCGTTGAAAATCCCACACGTCACGCCGACGAATTCGACGGATCCGATCGTTGTGGAACGCAAACAGGCTGAGCTGTGGAGCAACCAGATTCGAACCTCCACCAGTTCCCCGATTTTAGTTGGAGACCGTGTTTATGTTACGAGCGAAGTGGGTGATTTGGTCTGTGTTGATGCCAACAACGGTACTGTTTTGTGGAAACTGAAGCTCGGCATTGAACAGCGTAATTCCTCACCGCTCTACGCCGACGGGAAAATTTACGCCCCGATTTTGAATGATCCAAATGCCGGCGAAAGTGGCGACGAAACCACCGGCGGTCACGGAGCTCTTTATGTAATCCAGCCGACCGACACCGAAGGTAAAATCCTCGCGAAGGCGACACTTGATGGACGTTGCTACGGAACGCCGACTGCATATAACGGCAAGATTTACATGCAAACGACCAAGAAGCTTTATTGTTTTGGAACAGCTGGTGGCAATGACTCGAACAGTTCCGCCGATAAGAATTGGCCAACCGCTGGACCAGCGACTCAACTGCAGGTTATTCCTTCAGAATTGCTGCTCCAGCCAGGTGAATCTGTTTCGTTTCACATCCGTTCGCTCGATAAAAACGGTTTGGTTGTTGACGAACACATCGATTCCAGAAAGGTGAATTGGGCGACGTTTATTCCTCCCACCGCAAAGGTGAAAGCGGCGTTGAAAGCCAGCTTTGATGAGAATGGCAAGTTAACCGCGGCTGCTGACAAAGCTCCATCTGCGGGGGCGTTTGAGGCAACGTTTACCGCGGCCGATGGCAAAGTGATCAAAGGCTACATACGCGGTCGTATTCTTCCGGGGCTGCCGATCAAGCAGGATTTTGAATCGTTTAATCTCACGGAAAAAACCACGAACGCGGTGGAAGAGCCTACACCGTTTGCTTATCCGCCTCTGCCGTGGATTGGTGCCCGTTTCAAGTTTGAGGTCCGCGACAAGGACGGGAATAAAGCGCTGACGAAGACTGTTGATAATCCGTTCTTCCGTCGCGCCACGGTATTTATGGGAACGCCGTTGCTGAAGAACTATACCATCGAAGCTGATGTCATGAGTGATGGCAACAAACGCAAAATGTCGGATATCGGCCTTATCAATCAGCGCTATAAAGTTTTGCTCAAAGGCAACGAAAAGACGTTGGAAATCAATTCGAATGAAGAACTGTTTAAGTTCTCCGTTCCCTTCAACTGGTCGCCAAACATTTGGTATCATTTGAAAACGCGGGTCGATGTTGTGGCGGAGGGTGGCGGCGTCGTTCGCGCCAAAGCATGGAAAAAAGGTGATCCTGAGCCAGAGGCATGGACACAGGAGGTTCCGGTAAAGGAAGTGCATACCACGGGTTGTCCGGGCATTTTTGGTTTTTCGCCGCAAGACATGCGAGTGTACGTTGATAATGTTTCCGTGACTGCAAATTAAGTTTTTTCAAATACTGCTATGAAGACTTCTGTAATTTCGGCGCTCGCGCTGGGCGCTTTGGTGAATGTCAGTCACGCTGTCGATTGGCCGCGCTGGGGCGGAAATGACCTAGGCCGCAACATGTATTCGCCAGCCAAGGGGCTTCCGGAAAAATTCGATGCAGGCAAACCGAAGCCGGGAAGCGAAGAGATCGATATGAAGACAACCAAGAACGTGAAGTGGGCGGCCAAGCTCGGTTCACAAAGTTATGGTAATGTCGTCGTTGCCCACGGAAAAGTCTTAGTCGGCACAAATAACGAAAACCCCCGTGATCCCCAGCATCAGGGCGATCGCAGCATTCTAATGTGCTTTGACGAGAAAACCGGGGACTTCCTTTGGCAGTTGGTGGTTCCGAAGCTGGCTTCCGGCAAAGTAAACGACTGGGAAAGTCTTGGCCTTCTTTCATCACCGTGCGTCGAAGAAAATCGTGTGTATCTGGTTACGAGCCGCTGTGAAGTGATTTGTCTCGATTTGGAAGGGCAGACGAATGGGAATGACGGTCCTTTTAAAGATGAAGGAAAGTATGTTGCGGGACCAGGTAAGCCAGCCGGGAATATCGGGCCGAAAGATGCCGATATCATTTGGAAATATGACATGATGGATGAACTGGGCGTGTTTCCTCACAACGCATCAAATTGCTCTCTTTTGGTGATTGGTGATCGGGTCTATGCGTGTACCTCCAATGGACAAGACTGGACGCACGTTAATATTCCATCGCCGAATTCCCCGAGCTTTGTGGCTTTGAATAAGAATACCGGCGAGTTGGTGGGGGAAGACGATGCTCACATCGGAGCGCATATTTTTCACGGTCAGTGGAGTTCGCCATCTACGGGCACGGTTAACGGCAAGCCGCTGGTTTTCTTTGGTGGCGGTGACGGTTGGTGTTACGCGTTTGATCCAGTGCCGGTGAAGGAAGGCGATAGCGCTTTCTTGAAAACCGTTTGGAAAGCAGATTGTAATCCCCCGGAATATAAAACAAAAGACGGTCAACCGATTAAGTATCCTGCGCCTGAAGGTCCGAGCGAAATTAACGCAACGCCTGTCTTCTATAAGAATCGTGTTTACGTCGCCACCGGCCAGGATCCGGAACATGGTGAAGGTGTCGGGCATCTAGTTTGCCTCGACGCGACCAAGACGGGTGATATTACGAAAACCGGCGTGCTTTGGGATTATAAGAAAATTCATCGTAGCATCTCAACAGTCTCCATTGATCCGACCACTGGATTATTGTTCGTGGGGGATTTTTCCGGATTCGTCCATTGTCTCGACGCTGAGACCGGAAAGGAATACTGGACGCATGATTTAAAAGCGCATATGTGGGGTTCGACTCTGGTGGCGGATGGAAAAGTATATTGTGGCGATGAAGATGGCGATTTCACCGTTCTTGCAGCGTCGAAGGAAAAGAAAGTCCTGAGCGAAACCAATTTCGGCGCTCCGGTTTACTCCACTCCCATTGTTGCGAATGGTGTTCTCTATGTTCATTCCAACACGCATCTGTATGCGCTTTACGATGAATCGCAAAATCCAGCTCTGAAGGACAAAACTCCAAAAGTCGAATTGAACGAGAAAAAGTAAGAACGACCATCCGAAAGTCTTTCGCAGTCGACCAGCATTCTAAAATTGTTTTATGGCAGATGTTTCAGCTGAACAAATCAAGGCGGCGCAGGAGAAACTGGACGCCCATTTGCGCGAAATTATCGCGTGGCATTTCTCCCCGGAGACGGGTTGTTCGTTTTGGTTGGATTGGGCGAAAAAGCATTTTGATCCTCGGGCCGAGATCAAAACTTTTGCGGACATGCTGAAATTTCCGCATTTTGCGGATGAATCGTTACGTGATCTTCAGCCTGAGGTTTGGGTGCCGGCGAAGTTTAAAGGGCGCCCTTTCAACATTTTTGAAACCGGTGGAACTACTGGAATGCCGAAGCAACGTATCGGTTGGGACGACTATAAAACTGATTACAGCGAATTCTCTGAGAAGATTTCGGACTCGCATTTCCCTCGGAATCATTACTGGCTGATGATGGGGCCCACGGGGCCGCGGCGCTTGCGCCTCGCCATCGAACATTTAGCCAATGTGCGCGGCAGCTCGTGTTATTTCATCGATCTCGACCCACGTTGGGTCAAAAAAGTGATCAGTAACAAACAATTTGATCAGGCGCGTGCATACATGGATCACGTGGTAGATCAGGCCGTTACCATTTTGAAACACCGCAAGGTCAGCGGCTTGTTCACGACACCCAAGCTTCTCGAGGCGCTTTCGGAAAAGATCAATTTGTGGGACGCAGGCATTCGCGGTGTTTTCTGTGGTGGCACGACGATGGCTCCTCAATATGTGCGTTACATCGTGGAGGAAGTTTTGGAAGGACGTATTGGCTTTTACCCGACCTATGGCAATACGTTGATGGGCCTTGCGGCGAGTGTCCCGCTGCGCGCGGAAGACCAATTCTCAATAACATATTACGCGCCGCAACCTCGTGCCGTTCTGCGTGTCGTTGATCCAAATAATACGGCTCAGATTAAGAATTACGGTGAGTGGGGGCGTGTGGAGTTAACCACTCTGACAAAGGAATTTTTCATGCCTCGATTCCTTGAGCGCGACGAAGCAATCCGGCGCGAACCGCGCGCTCCGTATGCCTGGGATGGCGTTGCTGAAGTGCGCCCATTCGGGGCGATGGAAAAGAATATCGTCGAGGGTGTGTATTAAGTATGAGCCAATTGCCCCACATTCCGGTGCTGCGACGCGGGCGTCCCTACGAGAGTCTCGATAAAAATAATGTTGTCGATCATCGCAATGGCACGAGGCTGGCGATGGTCAGCAGCATTAATGCTGGAATTATTCGCAAAGACCTTTCGCGCATTGGTGAATCCCGCGCTGCGCTCAAAAAGTTTTCCGTCACGCAATTGTTGGAGATCTGTGTCAGGGCTGGTGATCAATTCCTCAACGGCACATTGCCTTTCGGCGATAAAGGCCACACACAGTCGCCCCAGCAATATGTTGAGACTCTTTCGGCCACAAGCGGGCTTCCGCATGTGATGGTGCGTCGGAACATGACAAAAATTAATCATGCCCTGGCGAACATGAGAACGGTCCTGAACGGACTCACACGAGGTCTGGATCTCTCCATCATCGACCGAGGATTTGGGGAGCAAAACGGGGCTCGGGTGAGCTATTTTCCAACCACGCAGGCGCTCGGTCTGGTGATGCCAAGCAATTCTCCCGCTGTAAATTCCCTGTGGTTACCCGCAATTCCGCTCAAGATTCCCGTTGTCATCAAGCCCGGCCGCGAAGAACCGTGGACGCCGTATCGCTTAATACAGGCATTTATAGCGGCCGGTTGCCCTGCTGAGGCATTTGGGTTTTATCCAACGGATCACGAGGGTGCCGGCGAAATTCTTCGCACATGCGGGCGGGCTTTGATTTTTGGTGATAAAAGCACCACGGCGCAATACGCCAACAATCCGGCGATTCAGATTCACGGGCCGGGTTTTAGTAAAATCCTGATTGGCGAAGACGAAATCGAACGTTGGCCTGAGTTTATCGATGTCATGGTCTCGGCGATCTCCGACAATGGAGGACGTAGTTGCATCAATGCTTCAACGGTCGTTGTCCCGAAATACGCCGCAGAAATTGCCGACGCACTTGCCAAAAAGCTGGGCCCGGTGGCTCCGACGAAAGCTGACGATGGAAACGCACGCTTGTCGGGTTTCGCCAATCCGAAAATGGCAGAATTCATCGATGCCAGTATCGAGGATGGTTTGAAAACGCCAGGTGCAGTCGAAGTAACGGCTCAATATCGTGGCGGTCCTCGCAAAACCGAGCTTGATGGTGGAATATATCTTCGACCGACGATTGTCCATTGCGAGTCGTTTGCGCATCCGCTGAGTAATCGGGAATTCCTGTGTCCTTACGCAAGTGTGGTGCAAGTGCCGCAAAGTGAAATGTTGAAACAGATTGGTCCTTCTCTTGCGGTCACTGCGATTACAAAAGACCCCGGCTTTATCGAACAACTGCTGGAGTCACCCTTGATTGAACGTCTGAATATTGGTCCGATCTCCACGATGAACGTTTCGTGGGATCAACCGCATGAAGGCAATATGTTTGAATTCCTTTACAAGCGACGTTCCATCGAACTCGCTTTAAAATGAACGTCTGTTGTTTTTAAGCGTCTTAACTAAATGCCGTCCGAGAGTTCATCGTCATCTGTCCCGCCTGAAAAAGTTTCGACTCTCGCTGCGTTTGATTATCATCCGCGGACTCGGCTGGTTTCAGGTGCTGGCTCGGTGGAAAAGCTTGGGGAACTCAGCTGGAGTCTCGGATTACGAAAAATTCTCATCGTTACCGATTCCGGAATCGTCTCGGCCGGTCATGCGGCGCGCGTGCAGAGAATTTTAGCTGACTCGAAAATCGAGACTGTTCTTTTTGATAAAGTGCGGGAAAACCCGACGACTCGTGACGTGGATGCCTGCCTGCAGGTCGCGAAATCTTCTGGGGTTGATGCATTTCTGGGTTTGGGTGGTGGCAGCAGTATGGACACGGCAAAGGGCTGCAATTTTCTTCTGAGCAACGGCGGGCGCATGCAAGATTATTGGGGCGTTGGAAAAGCTTCAAAGGCGATGCTGCCATTTATCGCTATTCCCACCACTGCGGGGACAGGAAGTGAATGTCAATGCGCTGCGTTGATTGCCGACGAAGAAACGCACCAGAAGATGGCATGTCTTGATCCTAAAGCGGCCGCTCAGATTGCCATTCTTGACCCCGTTTTGACACTATCTCAACCGTCGCGTGTTGCTGCTTGTACTGGAATCGATGCCATAGCGCACGCGGTTGAAACGGCTGTCACGACGAAACGCACGCCGTTATCCCTCATGTATTCACACGAAGCATTCAAGTTGTGCATGAGTGGTTTTCCGGAAATTTTTCGGAATCCGCAACAGCTTGAAGCACGGGCAAAAATGCAACTCGGTGCGGCCTTTGCTGGTATTGCCATCGAGAACAGCATGCTCGGCGCCGCCCATTCGGCTGCCAACCCGCTCACCGCCCATTTTGGCATAGCGCATGGTCAGGCGGTTGGGATGATGCTGCCACATATTGTTCGGTTTAACGCCGAGGACGCGGTCGCGCGAGCGAATTACGTGGAGCTTTCTCGGGCCGCAAACCTCAGTCGCAGCGACGATTCCAATAGAGTTCTGGAAGAGCTGATCGCTGCTTTGAATCATTGCCTAAAAATCGCCGGGTTTCCAGGATCCTTGTCTGATTGTGGAGTGAAACATTCCAAACTTTCGTCTCTCGCCGAAGAAGCGGCCGGACAGTGGACGGCGCGCTTTAATCCACGCATTCCTGTTGCCAGCGATTTCGTGAAACTTTACGAAACTGCTTTTTAAGGTTCTCTTTTACGATCTTCCTTCACTGCTTCGAAAACATGGCTGAAAAGTCCCTTACGGTACTCGCGAAGGACCCAGCCACTTTCTTTTGGCCACAATTGGGAGAGCTCGGCATTGCGGAAGCCAGCGCGAACACTGATTACGCCGTCATCACGCGTTATCTTTGAACAGCCAATTACCCAGAGAAAAAAACGGATGATGAAAGAGAAGCGATATCGGCGGGGCTCACACGCCACGAAGTATGGCGTGCGTTGGGAAATGGCACGGAAAATTTGTTCCAATTGCGGCGAGGAAAAGTGGTGCAGGCATAGGTTCGCGTAGATGCAGTCGAATTGCTCCTCGTTTTCCAGCCATCTGAAGACGTCGGCAACCACGAACTCTGCATCCCATCCGTAGGGTTTGAAAGCCGCCCTAACATCACACGTCGCCTCCTTCTGATCGACCAAAACCAAATGAACGTTCCTCCAGGAAGAGCCTAATCGCCTTGCGAGTTGTTCCGAAAAATCTCCATCGCCTGCGCAGAGATCCACAACTTTTTTCGGAGTCTTTGAGAATCGTTTTTTGAATAAAGCTGCAATGGTAGCCGGATTACGCATCCACCAATTGATCCGACGAAGATCATTGCGCGACTGCAACGCTCGCGGGTCGTTTGGCGGTAGCTCGTCGAGAAGTTCTTTTTCCAGGATGCGATTCATCAGATCAGGAAACGGCCAACAACGCTCCATGAGAACTAAACCCGGCTCCGAAGGTCGCGAGCCACCAATATCCTGGAGGAGAATTCCGCCGCAGCGCTTCTTCGAGAACGAAATAGACAAAAGGGCTGCTGAGATTTCCAAAATTCTGAAGCACTTTCGCGCTGAGGCAAAATGCTTCCGACGAAAGCTTCATGCGTTCCTGTAATGCGAGCAACACATCACGTCCGCCTGCGTGAACAATCCAGCTTTGGATGTCAGCAGAGCTCAAATTGTGATTTTGAAGAGTTTGCGACAATACCTCCTCAAAATGGTTCGACGCCAGAGAGGGGACTTCTGGCTTCAGAATGTTGCGTAGCATTCCGTTTTTCTGCTCAAAACGAAGAAGGTCTCGTTCGGATGGAACTGTTATGGAGTGGGAGGAGATCCATGAAATCTCGCGCAAGTTTTTTGATGGTTTATCGGATAAAACCAGCGCTCCGGCTCCGTCTCCAAATAAACAGGCGGAAATCAAAACGCCGGGATCGTTATCCAAATAGAACGCGGCACTGCAGACTTCCACGCATATAGACAAAATCTTTTTACTCCGTCCGAATTGAATCAGCGCTTCCCCCGTTCGCAAATTGGGAATCGCCGCGCCACAACCTTGTCCTACCAAATCCAGCAGAAAGGCTTCGTGTTTCAATCCAAGTCCTTCGCTCACATAACTGGTCAGCCCCGGACACAAATAGCCGGTGCAGGTGCTGATGAGAAGGGCGTCAATTTCTTGAGGTGTAATGCCCGCCTGTTCGAGAGCTTTTTTGGCAGCGGCAATGGCCAACGCGGGCGCATTTTTTGCGAATCGCTCATGCAGAGCGTCAGCTTCCAATTGAAACGCATCGCTGAGTGGATCCAGCGCCAGATGACGCGTGACGATACCGTTGTTCCCGCGCAAGACTTTTTTCAAAATCGCGCGAGAGCGGGGTGATAAATGGGCGAACTGTTCGGCGGCCTCCAAAGCGAGCCAGCAATCATTCTGCGAATAACATTTTGGCGGCGTAGCTGTGCCAAGCCCAATAATGAACATCGCTTGACCTTAGTCCTCTTTCGTCCTGATGCAATCAGGGGAAAATGGAATGCAAAATTGCCTCGGGAAACAATTTCCGGATCAAACCCCGATCGGATGCCACGCCGTCTTCGACTCGACGGTATCCATAATCCAATACGGATCTTCGGCGCGAGATGTCATCCATTCTTCCGCCGACAATGACCGAGTGGCCACGCGCTTCAGATTAAATGCGGAGCCGCCTTGCAAAGCCGTTGCGGTCTCAACTGAACCTGTTGCATCCACCACGGCATTGACATCCATGTGGCTGGCAAAATGAGAAATAAATTCCGACCGTTTTCCCGCGAGAACATTTACGACACCGCCGGGTAGATCGCTGGTTGCCAGAATTTCTGAGAAAGTCAGTGCGACCAACGGGAATTTTTCAGACGCAATCACCACCGTTGAATTACCGCTAAGGATCGCGGGCGCAATCAGTGAAACCAAGGCGACCAAGGGCGATTCATCGGGAGCGATAACACCAACAACACCCATCGGTTCAGGCGTCGTGAAATTGAAATGGGATGTCGCGACTGGGTTAACCGTTCCGAAAATTTGCGAATACTTGTCCGTCCAGCCAGCGTAATAGACAAGACGATCAATCGCGGTGGCAACTTCGGACTGTGCTGCTTCTGAGGAGCATTCAGTGGCGCGCATAATTTCGTTCACGAGTTCGGATGAACGATTTTGCAACATTTCCGCAGCGCGATAAAGAATCTGTCCGCGAAGATAAGCTGTCTTTTTCGCCCAACCTTCGAATGCTCCACGTGCAGCGCCTACAGCGTCGCGCAGATCCTTGCGTGAACCGTGGCAAAAATTATCGAGATGTTTTCCGCCCACAGATTGCGCGGCAAGAGACCGTCCGCTTTCGCTGCGGACAAAAGCGCCTCCGATGTAGAGCTTGTAGGTTTTGCGAATCTCAAGACGCTGATTCATGGCGGCAGAGGATGCCTGTTTTTCAGCTATTTAGCCACTTCGAAATTGAGGACAGGCGAAGAGAAGCTCGATCCCCAGCGTCGACATAACTTCCCCAGGGTCGCACCAAAAATCGTGTGTGCCACAAAGGTGACGACCACAAAGGTAGCGGTCAACGGAATCCGAAAGAAGCCTGGGTAAGGCGTAAAAAGCATTCCAAGTTCCAGCGCAACCGCCATGACGATCCCCCAGGCCCAGTGTTTTCGTGAAGGATCGCCCACCAGCGCCACATACATGACGCCAAACGTTGCGCCGTTGCTGAAATGGTAAATCCAACCAACGACCTGCGCCGCTGCTGAATAATGGTCTTGTTCCAGCGGTTCGTTCAAAATCATCGCGCCAAAGCGGGGAAACACTTTGAATAACTTCAAAGAAGGCACGACACTTTCGATTCCCATTTCCTTCGCAAAGACGAACGGAAGCCGAAAAACATCGTAGGCCACGGCCGCAAGCAGGCCCGCTCCGACCCCAAGAAGAACCGCGTGCCATAGTTTTTTATCGCCGCGGTTCAAATCCCAAAAAGAAATGGCTGCAAGGAGCAGGAGGGCCGGTGCGGAAATGAACAGAGTAAAGGTCCGCATCGGACACAACTTGTAAAAATCAAAAAGCAAACAAGCAATGGAAGTTGCGGCCAGAAGGAAAACGATCGTCCGGCCGGATTTGTTCCAAAGGGAATTTCTGGTGGACGTGATGATTGCCATGCGTCTGCGTGGATTCTGGCAGGCAGATTTTATTTCGAAAGCTGAAAACGCACTGGAACTTCTACTTTTGAAGGAACCGGCTGGTCACCAGCACGGGCTGGATCGAATTGCCAGTGTTTGACCGCACTTCTTGCCGCATCGTCGAGTGATTTGAAGCCCGAGCTTTCTTTTACATCGACGGTGTCCGCTTTTCCCTTCGCATTCACAGCCACGAGCAGGATTACGGTTCCTTCCTGGCGTCGACGCATGGCGGTTGACGGATAAGCTAGGGGCGGGTTCTCGCGGTACCGCGGGTGAGCTATCATTAAAGGTGATGGCTGAGTAGAGATCGGATCGGATGCCGATTCCGCCGCTGGTTCGACATCTCCCCCCGCTCCTTCAGAAAGAGCGATCGCGTTCGGTAGATCAACTGTTTCGATCGGGGTCGTCGGGAGTTGAGTCTCAACGGGTTGGGGAGGGGCAGGTTTCTTTTCCACTTTAAGGGATTCGGGCTTCTTTTCCGCAATCATGACCGGTTGGGGTGTTTCCACAGTTTGGAGTGGCACAACTGGGTGTTCCAGAATCGGTTTTGGATTCGGAATGGAGGCAGAAATCAACTTCGGTGGCGTTTCGATTGAAGCTGGCACGAGTTCAATTACTGGAGCCGTGGAAACGAATTCTGCCGGTCGTTGATGAAAGCTGGTGGCTAGAAACAAAATCCCCATCAGCACCCCAAAATGGATACTGCACGAAATCCAAAAGCTGGTTTTGAAATTCTGCACTTGAACAGCTTAAATTTGCCAGAAACGAACGTCAAAGAAGAGATTCCAAAGCAACGGTCTGGGAATTTAGCCCAAACGGCAGATTTCCAGGATAACAAAGCACCCTTTTAGCCTTCGACGCATCGTTGTCAGGATGGAAAAAGGGATTTTTAGAATTTAGACGTCGATGTTGCTTTGACAACGCCTCCTTTTTTCCAAAAACGCCTCGATGTCAAAGCTGCAAGGCCTCCTAATTTCTGAAAACGAGTCGTTGTCAAAGTAACATCGAGGCATTTTCGCAAAATGGACTGTTGTCAAAGCAACATCGACTCCTTTTTTCCTAAAACGGGTCGTTGTCAAAGCTGCAAGGCCTCCAAAATTCTAAAAAT